>CAZSQD010000126.1:0-7456 GCA_964608925.1 uncultured Kordia sp. | reverse complement strand
TAAACCAATTTATCAAAATCAAATAAAACAGATGCTAAGTGTATAACTCAATAAACCTTTTTAGCTCATCACCTTGCTAGTACTGTAAATATACAAAAAATAGCAGTAACTCACAAGTAATGAAGTGATTACATTTACTTTAATACACTAATTCTTACTTTTTTCTTTTTTAAACGCGTGTTATTGGTGCGTTTTATCAAATCAAAAACTTGTGATGCTTTTACAGCAACAAACGCACAATCTTGTTTAATTTCAATAATACCAATATCTTCTCGATTAAGTTTTCCTTGCTTAAAAAACAAACCTGCAATATCTCCTTTAGATATTTTATCTTTTCGTCCTCCAGAAATAAATAAGGTTTCCCAAGTATCTATAGATGGTTTATTGTATTGTGTTAATTCATCAGCTAAAAAACTATCGGTATTTAAGGCTTCTATAAAATCAGGAGCTTCTTCTTGTTCATATTGTAATATATACGCTGTACCCTTACTATTCATACGCGCTGTTCTACCATTTCTATGGGTAAACTCTTGTGCTTTTAGTGGTAAATGGTAATGAATAATAAATTTAATTTCTGGTATATCAATCCCTCTTGCTGCCAAATCCGTAGCTATAATAATTTGATGGGTTCCGTTTCTAAATTTTATCAAAGCACGTTCTCTATCTTTTTGCTCCATACCACCATAAAAACATCCATGATTAATGTCATGATCATATAAAAAATCACTTACACGCTGTATGGTATCTTTATAGTTACAGAAAATAATACCTGGTTGATTTCCTAAATGGTTTAGTAATGTTACTAATGCTTCTAATTTATCTTTTGTTGCTGATAGTATGGTTTGCACTTCTAGTTTTTGCACACCTTCTCCCGTATAATCAATACATATGGGTTGATTTAGCCCTACAAAATAAGGTATTTTAGCTTCTTGTGTTGCGGAAGTTAAAATACGTTTTTCTATTTTTGGTATTAAACTTAAAATTTCTTTCATTTCTTGCTCAAAACCAATTTCTAATGACTTATCAAACTCATCTAACACTAAGGTTTTTATATCATTAATTGCAAATGTACCGCGCCTTAAATGATCTGCAACTCTACCTGGTGTTCCTATTAAAATAGCAGGATTGTGTTTTAATTCAATTTTATCTTTTGAAAAAGGGCGTCCTCCATAAACGGCATTAGTTTTAAAACCCGTACCCATTTCTCGAGTTACTTGTTCAATTTGTATCGCCAATTCTCTTGAAGGTGTAATAATTAAAACTTGTACGGTATTTAAATTTACCTGTAATTCACTAATAATAGGTAATAAAAAAGCTAATGTTTTACCGGTTCCTGTAGGTGAAAGTAAAACGACATCATGATAAGAAGTTATGGCAAGTTTCGCCTCTTCTTGCATGGGGTTTAATTTGTTGATTCGTAATTTTTCAAGAATCCGTTTTTCGTTTTTAATGCTATTTTTCATTCTGCAAATGTAAGTATACCAAAAATAAAAACAGCAATATGACAAAATCATATTGCTGTTTTTTAAAACTAACTACGCTTATTTTAAGGTAGTCATCCATTTAAAATCATATTTAGTGTCTGGTATTATTGCACGTTCTGCTAAACGGTACATACGGTCTGGTAAACGCATTAAATAATCACGTGCTTTTTCTGCTTCTGCAGTTAAACCTGTTATTTTATCTATTTCCCAAATTACATTTAATTTTCGCATAATATCTACATAATCAAAACCGGTATATACTCCTGCACGTTGTGCTACAATAGAAAACTGATCAAATAATGATGCTTTTTCTCCAAAGGATTCTCTTAAATACATTGCGGGCATAATAATTTGTTGCTTCATCATATAATGATATGCCAACATCATTTCACTTGGGTCAATTTTAAAAATTTCTTTGATAAAATGTGCATAAGCTACGTGATGACGCATTTCATCGCCTGCAATAATTTTCGACATTTTTGCTAAGGCTTTATGCCCTTTTTTACGTGCTATTTTTGCTACGTTATTATGTGATATATAGGTAGCTAACTCTTGGAAACTAGTGTATACAAAGTTTTTATAAGGATCCGTTGCCGTACCAATATCAAAACCATCAGCAATTAAATGCTGTGTAGAAATTTCTACCTCACGCATATTAACACGTCCTGATAAATACAAATGCTTATTTAAAACATCTCCATGACGGTTTTCTTCTGCTGTCCAAGCTCTTATCCATTTTGCCCATCCGTTATCTGGGTCTTGCTCTACTCCATCAAGGTCTAACAACCAAGATTCATAGGTTGGCAATGCTTCTTCGGTAATGGTATCACCTACCATACATACCCAAAAATCATCATCAAATTCTTTTCCAAGTGCTTGAAATTCTTTTACTTCTTCTATAAAATTATCTCCCTGTGGGTTTGGTAAAAAATCACTTGGCTGCCAAATAGTATCTATTGGTATCAAGAATTGATCTACAAACTGATCAATATTTTTCCCCAGTGTTTGCATCACTTCTATACGTATATTTTTTATTGACATAATTTATTGTTTTATATTACTGGTTATTACTTGCTCTACGCTGGTCATTAATTCTCCAAAAGGTAATGAATTAATTTGAATAGGCTCATGTGTTTCTATTGTTATTGGAGTAAATAAACCTAAAGGATATTTACCATATTTAAATATTTTCCAAGAATTATTTACCGTTATTGGCACTACATATCCTTCTGGATTATACTTGGTTAGCATTTTTAATCCGTTAGCAGAAAAAACTTTGGGCACTCCATTTCTACTACGTGTTCCTTCAGGAAAAATTACTGCCGACCGTTTATTGGTATTTATTTTTTTTGCAAATTTAGCTAAAGTTACTAATGCTTGTTTTGCGTTAGAACGATCAATTAACGCAGCCCCTCCATTACGTAAATTAAAAGAAACGCTAGGTATTCCCTTGCCTAATTCCTTTTTAGATACAAATTTGGGATGTTGCTTTTTAAAATTCCAAGATATGGGTGGTATTTCAAATAAACTTTGATGATTAGACACAAATATAATTGATGTGTTTTCTGGCAACTTATACTTATTTTTAAATTGTACACCAACACCTATAATCCATAAACTTTTTGTAAGAAATAAGTTCATGTAATTAGAAGCAATATTATGCCCTTTATAGCCGCCTATTTTCAACCCTAACCATTGCAAGGGGTGAAAAATCAATAATATCAGAAAAAAAATACTGATAAAAATTGGTGATAAAATATAACTTAAAATTTTCATATAAGAGCAAATACACTAAGACGCAAATATATAGAACATTTGTTAATACACCCAATATATCATTTAAAAAATTGGAGTAATTTTCTTGTGTAAAAATATATCATTTAATGACGTTTAGCTACCCATTTACGATAAGCTATTGCATTTTGATTGTGTTGTACTAAGGTTTTTGCAAAGGTATGATAGCCCATTTTTTTTATGTTTGCCACAAAATAAAAGTACTTGTGATGTTCATAATTTAAAACTGCATTTATAGCACTAATATCTGGCATTACAATTGGCCCTGGAGGTATACCCGCATGTACATACGTATTATAAGGATGTTTTAATGTTAGGTGCTCAAATAATACTCGTTTTAATTGCACTCCAGTTGTTTGTTTTACAGCATATACTACGGTTGGGTCTGCTTGTAATAACATTCCTTTTTTAAACCGATTCATATATACCCCTGCTACACGAGGACGTTCGTCAATTTTTACAGTCTCTTTTTGTACTATTGCCGCTAAAGCAATCACTTGTTGCGGAGTTAATCCTATTTTTTTAGCTTTTGCTTTTCTTGCTGCATTCCAAAATTTACCGTATTCTTTTAACATTTTTGTTCTAAATTTTTCTGCGGATGTATTCCAGAAAACATCATAACTATTCGCTAAATACATACTCAACGCTGTATTTGCGCTAAAATTATTCTCTTTTAAAAAATCAGTATCTGTAAATGCTTTTAATAACGAAATGCTGTCTGCTTCAATTTGCACCGCTACTCTACCGGCTAAGGTTGCTAAAGATTCTTGATTATTGAAAGATACACGAACGGGTTTATTTTTAGAACGCAAAACGGTAATAATATCATTATTTGTCATTCCTTTTTTTATTTCATACTGCCCTCCTCGTACACGAGTAGTATATTTTTTTCTTTCGGCAACGGCTGTAAAGGTTGAAACATTTTTTAATAAAGGAGATAAGTCTTCCAAAACAGTTTTAAAAGTAGCTCCTGTAGCTATGTAAACAATAGCTTTATCATTATTAAATGCTGTATTTGGTGTTAATAATGCGTTATAAACGTAGTATGAAAATATCCCACACGCTAGTAAACCTAATGAAACAATGGCTATTAATATTTTTTTAATGTACATAATTTATATATTGAAATAAAAGTTCGTTTTTATAATGATTATCTTCAAAAATCCAGTCTTTTTTTACTGCTGACATTTGAAAATTTAATTTCTTAAACAGTTTAATACTCGCCACATTATCTTCTAAAATATTGGCATACACTTGGTGCACTTTTAAATGCTGAAAAACATATTTTAATGTTAATTGTAATGTTTCAAAAGCAACTTTTTGATTTCTTGCATTTTCTAATATCAAAATACCAACACCAATTTTGTTATTTTTAGGATCAAAATCAAACAAATCAATCAATCCCAATGGATCATTATTTAAAGAGCAAATAACCAATCGTAATTGTTTAACTTCATAAATATCTTTATGTGCGTTTTCTAAATATTGTTTAATTACATATTTAGAAAATGGGGTTTGGGTTTGGCTCACCTCCCAGTTATTTTCATTATTTTCAATGTGATAAATTAAAGATAAATCTTCTGGTTCTAATGCGCGCAAATAAATATGTTCTCCTTTTAAAGTTTGCATACTATTTTTCCTTTAAAAACTTGAATTGCTTTTCCTGTTAAAAATATTTGTGAATATTTACCCTCCTTTTCATTAAAAGACACTTGTAAATTACCTCCTTCTACTTGTAAATCAATTGTTGTAGCAGTGGTATCTCTTTTCTTGTGCATTGCTAAAGCAACTGCTGTTGCCCCTGTACCACAAGCTAAAGTTTCATCTTCCACTCCACGCTCATAGGTTCGCATTTTATAAGTGGTATCATTTATTTTTTTTACAAAATTTACATTACTACCTGCTGTACCATATATTTCATTTCTAATTTTTTTACCTAAAGTTTTAATATCAAAATTTAAAATATCATTTTCAAATTGTACGTGATGTGGTGATCCTGTATCTAAAAATAGATAGTTATTATGTGCTTTAATATCCGTTACATCTTGCATTTGCAAACTGACAATATCTTTATCTATGGAGGCATGATGTAAACCATCAATAGCTTCAAATAGCGTATTTTTATCTACCAACTCTAAATGTTTTGCGAAAGCTACAATGCACCGCCCACCGTTACCACACATGGTACTTTGGTTACCATCAGCATTAAAATAGACCATTTTAAAATCAGCAGTGGGGCTATTTTCTAACAAAATAAGTCCGTCAGCACCTACTCCAAAACGTCTATCACATAAAAACTCAATCGTTTTTACATTGTTATGTTGTAATACATTTTCACGATTGTCAATCATAACAAAATCGTTTCCCGTACCTTGGTATTTATAAAATGTGAGTTTATTTTCCATTAGTAAAGCAAATGTACAAGTTTATATAGTGTTGAGAAATTATTTTACAATCTAATTTTTATCTTCCAACATGGGCACAAACCGAAACTCTCCAAATGTTTCTTTACTAAATTCGGTTTCTGATTTTCGAACATACAAATGCATAATTTGCGGATCATTACCAATGGGTATTACCAAGCGTCCTCCTATTTTTAATTGAGACAATAGAGGTTTCGGCACAAAAGGAGCTCCTGCAGTAACTATAATCCCGTCAAAAGGAGCATATTCTGGCAAACCTTTATAGCCATCACCAAAAATTAATTGTTTTGCTTGATACTTTAATTTTGGTAAAAAAAGTTTCGTTTTTTTAAACAATTCTAATTGGCGTTCTATGGAGTATACTTTTGCTTTCATTTCCAACAAAACGGCCGTTTGATAACCACAACCTGTACCAATTTCTAAAACAACAGCATTTTTTGGTAATTGTAATAATTCCGATTGAAAAGCGACCGTAAAAGGATGTGAAATGGTTTGGTCAGCTCCAATTGGGAACGCTTTATTTTGATATGCATGCCGTTCAAAACTAGAATCTAAAAATAAATGACGGGGTACTTTTGATATGGCATTAAGCACATTTTCAGCTACAATACCTTTATCTTTTAGTAAAGTTATTAACTTGTTTCGTAAACCTTGATGTTTTAGAGTGTCTTTCAAAAAAATTTGTTTTTGGTAAAAATATTCAAAAATAATGGAACTTTACCATTTTACACCTCTAAAAATTAACATTATAATAGTCAAAAAACACATTTAACCCAAAGTTTACTCGCTAATCATAAAAACACTTAACTTAATGTTAAATTAATAGTAAATTCAATTCATATATTTTAAATTCGCGCTTTTAAAGTACTAAAAAATGAAAAAAATATTATTCCTCTTTTTGCTAACAGCTATAAACTTAAATGCTCAAGTAGGTATAGGTACAACTACCCCAAATAATTCATCTATCTTAGATATTGATTCTACAACAGCAGGAATGCTAACTCCGCGTATGAACACCATACAACGTGATGCCATTTCATCACCTGCTGAAGGTTTATTTATTTATAACTTAGATTCAAATTGTTTTCAATTTTTTGATGGGAGTACTTGGTCTGGGTGTATGGGAATTACCTCCCCTGTAAAAGCATTAGTTTGCCCTCCAAACCCTGTTATTTTTGGATTTTACGTAGTAAGCACAACAACCAATAGCACCAACACTATGGAAGTTACGGTTACTACTACTGCTCAAGACAATTACAATATAACCACAAATACCGTAAATGGCTATAGTTTTTCAGCTTCTGGAGTCTTTTTAACATCAGGAACACATACAATAACATTAGCTTCAACAGGAACACCAACTGCTACAGGAACAGATATTTTTACCATCAGCTTATCTGGCGTTGTAGGCACATGTACTGCTAGCATTACTGTATTGGCTACTGCTCCACCAGTACTAAAAAACTGTCAAGCATTAATGCTTGCAGGCTATACCACTTCTGGAGTTTATACTATTGACCCTGATGGCGCTGGAGGTAATGCTCCATACAACTGCTATTGCAATCAAACGGATAATGGTGGTGGTTGGACTTTAGTTTTCAATCATGATGTAGCTGGCGGATATTGGACTAATAATACTGAAGCTGATTTTTTCAATTCGCTAAGCCCAGGTATTACAACCAACAAGTATTCCATACTTAGTAAAATTGATGAATTACAAACCACAACAGGAACTTATGAATTTAGACTACATTA
>CAZSQD010000125.1:0-7622 GCA_964608925.1 uncultured Kordia sp. | reverse complement strand
TTAATTAACGACAACGATTTGTTGCGTTAGAACCTTGAATGTAGCAATTCATTGCGAAATTAAAATGTTAAATTGCTATAAATCATCAATCAAAATTAAGGAGTATGTTTCATGCTCCTTTTTTACGTATGTAAAACAGTTGTTAATTATAGTTGTAAACTAAAGTAGAATTGTTATTTTTGTTTTCCCAATTTTAATAAAACAATAAATACAAATGAAAATAAATACAATCACATTATACTTATTACTATTTACGGTGTCATTATTTGCACAAAATGAAACGTTATTTACAGTAAATGAAACACCAGTTTCTACAACAGAGTTTATTAGAGTTTATAATAAAAACATCAATTTGGTGCAAGATGAAAGCCAGAAAGATGTAAATGAATATTTAAAACTATATGTAAATTATAAATTAAAATTAGCAGAAGCTAAAGATTTGGAGCTAGATAAAAATCCAAAATATATAAGAGAGTTAAAAACATATAGAAATCAATTAGCACAAAAATATTTAACAGATACGGATATTAATGACCGTTTAATAAAAGAAGCTTATAGTAGAACACTTAAAGAGGTAAACGTAAATCATATTTTAGTAAAATGTGCAGAAAATGCAACTCCTGCAGACACCCTATTAGCCTATAATAAAGTTTTAGAATATAGAAAACAAGCATTAAAAGAAGGTTTTGAAACCACAATGCAAACCGTAAATAATGCCAGTACAGTTTTTGGAGAATCTTTAGGGTATTTTGATGCGTTTAAAATGGTGTATAGCTTTGAGAACGTAGCATATAGTACTAAGGTAGGAGAGGTGTCAATGCCATTTAGAACCCAGTTTGGCTATCATATATTACACGTTTTAGATAAAAGAAAATCAAGAGGGGAAGTTGAAGTAGCCCATATTATGGTAGCTCATAATAATAAAAAATTAACAGGTACTCCAAAACAAAAAATTGAGGACTTATATAAGCAATTACAAGAAGGAGCTCAATTTAAAGACTTAGCAAAACAATTTTCTGACGATCAGGGTTCTGCAATAAAAGGTGGTGTTTTAGCACGTTTTGGTGCAGGCAAAATTTCTGATTTAACTTTTGAAAACACAGCGTTTTCATTAAAAGAAGCAGGAGAACTTTCAAAACCGATACAGTCTAAGTACGGTTGGCATATTATTAAATTATTAAATAAATTTCCAGTACCAGAATTGGCAAAAATAAAAGGAGCGCTATCGCAAAAAATAAAAAAGGATAGTCGTTCAAAAATTGTAAATAATCAATTTTTTAAAAAACTAAAAAAGCGTTATAATTTTAAAGAAGATAAAAATACAATAGCAAACCTTTTAAAGGTAGTAGATCAAAGTTTTTTAGGAGGCAGGACTACTAATGCTGAGAAAAATGAAACCACTTTATTTTCATTTGCAAATAAAAAGTATAGCTATGCAGGTTATTACAAATATTTACGTTCAAAAATAAGAGGGTATAAAAACCTAAGAAACGTGCAAAAAATTGTAACTGAAAGTTATAATGATTTTGTAAATAAGCAAGTATATAGCTATCAAGATGAAAATTTAGAAAATGAATATGAAGATTTTGCAGCAATAATGCAAGAATATAGAGACGGATTGCTATTGTTTGACTTAATGGAAAAACAAGTTTGGCAAAAAGCTAAAAAAGATACTGTAGGGTTACAAAAATTTTATGAAAACAATACTCAAAATTACATTTGGGATACCCGTATAGATGCTGTAATTGTAACAAGTACAAAAAAAGCAAGCGCAAAAAAAGCATGTAAGTTGTTAAGTGGAAATAAAAATGTAGAAACTATAAAAACTACTGTAAAAGGTATTGTAGTATCAGAAGGTATATTTGAAAAAAGTGATAAAGAAGTGCCACAAAAATTAAAATTAAAAATAGGAGTCTCTAAAATATACAAACAAAATAATCAATATGTAATTGTAAAAATAAATAAAGTTTTAACACCTTCTCAAAAAGAATTTGATGAGGTAAAGGGACGTGTAATTAATGATTATCAAGAGTATATAGAAAAAGATTGGTTGCAAAAACTGAAAGTGAAATATCCAGTACACATTAATCAATCTATTTTAGAAAAAGTAAAAAACCAATTGTAAATTTGAAAAAAAGTATTCAATATATCATTATTGTGATATTAGTAAGTATTTCTTCTTGTCAACTTTTAGAAAAAACAAATACTAAAAAAACGATTGCACGTGTGGGCGAGGTGTATTTGTATGAAACTGATTTTAAAAAAGCATTTCCAAAAGGAATTTCAAAAATAGATAGTATTTCATTTGCAAATAAATATATCCAAAATTGGGCAACACAGCAAATTTTAAAAAAGCATGCCACTGTAAATTTAGAAGAGCGTACACAAAGAGGTTTTGATAAATTAACAGAAGAATATAAGTTAGATTTGTATACAAACGCATACTTAGACGCTATTGTTTCTAAAAAAATAGATACTATAATTTCTCAAAAGGAATTGGATACATTATACAAATATTCAAGAGAAAACTTCAAATTAAATGAATCACTATTAAAGTTCCGATATATTAGTATTGCAAATGATAATAATGATATTGAAAATTTTTCAGAAAGGTTAAAACGTTTTGATAGTATAGACAAAATTGTATTAGATTCACTTTCAATACAGTTCCATTCCTTTATGTTTAATGACTCTATTTGGGTTAAAAAATCACAATTATTACAAAAACTGCCTATATTAAATAAACCAAGCCATTTGAAACTGTTAAAAAAATCTAATTTTTTACATTTGAAAGATTCATTAAGAGTATATTTGGTGCGTGTAAATGATTTGTTAGAAAGAAATACACAAGCGCCACAACAATACGTTGCGCCAACATTAAATCAAATCATTTTAAATAAAAGGAAATTAAAGCTAATTAAGCAATTAAAAATAGAATTAAGAAAAGATGCAGAACAAAACAATGAATTTGAAATATATAATTAAAATTACAACACTATTGGTGTTATTTGCGGTTCAAGTAAACGCGCAAGATTCAATTCAAAATAAAATAAAAGTAGATGGTGTAGCAGCTGTAATTGGTGACTATATTGTATTAGATTCTGATGTAGATAGAATGTTTGTTGAATTAAAAAGTCAAGGAGTGTCTACCCAAGACGTGAGTCGTTGTAATATAATGGGTAAATTATTGGAAGATAAATTATATGCACATCATGCCGTACAAGATAGTATTACTGTTTCTGATGATGAAATTAAAGCAACCGTAAACCAACAAATTGACTACATGAAATCACAAGTAGGTGGTGACATGAAAAAAGTATTGAGTTTTTATAAAAAAGATGATGAAATTTCTTTTCGTAAAGAGTTATTTGGTTTAGTAAAAACAAATAAGCTGTCAGGTTTAATGACCCGTAAAATTGTTGATGAGGTAGAGGTAAGTCCGGAAGAAGTATATACTTTTTTTAATGAAATACCAGAAGAAGATAGACCCACATTTGGAGCAGAAATGAAAGTAGCTCAAATTATTATCAAGCCTAAAACCCCACAAAAAGAAATTGATAGAATTGTAGCAAAATTAAATGAATATAGAACGGATGTTTTAACTAATGGAGCATCTTTTGCATCAAAAGCAGTATTATATTCTCAAGACGAGCCATCAAGAGGTACGGGGGGTAAATATACATTACACCGTAAAAAAGCACGTATGGTAAAAGAATTTAGAAATGCTGCTTTTAGTTTAGGAGAAGGAGAAATTTCGGAACCTTTTAAAACAGAATATGGCTACCATATTGTAATGGTGGATCAAATTAGAGGTCAAGAGGTTGATGTGCGTCATATATTATTAATGCCAGAAGCATCAAATGATAATATAGAGGAAGCAAAAGAAACCATTACATTATTGCAAAAAAGAATAGCAGATAAAGAAATTACATTTGCAGATGCAGCTTTACAATTTTCGGATGAAAAAGAAACCAAATTTGATGGTGGTTTGTTAAGAAACCCAGAAACGTATGATCATAATTTTGAATTGACAAAAATGGATCCTACATTATACACACAAGTAATTGACTTAAAAGAAGGAGAGGTTTCATTACCAATTTTAGAGTATGACCGTACCGGTAAAGCCTTTTATAAAATAGTAATGGTTTCGGATAAAAAAGAGGAACATGTAGCTACTTATAGTCAAGATTTTTTAAAAATAAAACAGTTGACTTTAAAAGAAAAACAAATTAAAACTATTGCAAATTGGCAAACAGAAAAAATTAAAGATACCTATATAAGCATAACAGGAGAATATAGAGACTGTGAGTTTACTAATAACTGGTTAAAAAAATAAAAAAGATGTCAGACGTAGCAGCAATTGAGCAATTTGTAAAAAAGCACCAACAATTAAAGCAAGAAATTGCGAAAATAATTGTAGGTCAAGATGCTGTTATAGATCAAATTTTATTGGCAATATTTTCAGGAGGTCATGCATTATTGGTAGGTGTGCCTGGGTTGGCAAAAACCTTAATGGTAAATACCATTGCACAAACTTTAGGGCTGGATTTTAAACGTATACAGTTTACACCAGATTTGATGCCGTCGGATATTTTAGGAAGTGAAATTTTAGATAAAAACAGAGAATTTCAATTTATAAAAGGACCTGTTTTTGCAAATATTATTTTAGCAGATGAAATTAACCGTACACCACCCAAAACACAAGCCGCATTGTTAGAAGCAATGCAAGAACGTTCAGTAACTGTTTCAGGTCATCGTTATCAATTAGACTTGCCGTATTTTGTATTAGCAACACAAAACCCAATTGAGCAAGAAGGAACCTACCCATTACCAGAAGCACAGTTGGATAGGTTTATGTTTGCTATTGAGTTGGATTACCCAACTTTTCAAGAAGAAGTAGACGTGGTAAAGCGCACTACTGTCAATGTAAAAACTTCAGTTAACGCATTGTTTACTGCACAAGAAATTATAAAAATACAAGAACTCATACGCCGCATACCTGTTACGGATAATGTTATAGAATACGCCGTAAACTTAGTAGCAAAAACAAGACCCGAAAACCCAAAATCACCAGAACGTATTAAACAATACATTGATTGGGGAGCAGGACCAAGAGCTTCACAAAACTTAATATTAGCCGCAAAAACACATGCAGCAGTACACGGTAAATTTTCACCAGATATTGAAAACGTACAAGCAGTAGCACAAGGTATATTAGGGCATCGAATTGTTAAAAACTATAAAGCAGAAGCAGAACGTGTAACCAAAGCACAATTGATAAAAGAATTGTTTTAATAGTAAAAAAGCAAGCTAGTTACCCCTCTGTAATTATGATAACACCACTTTTAAAAGACATTGTTTTAACTAGAGGGTATAAAAGTTAAAACATTCCAAATAAAGGATTATTTCAATAGGAGTATAGCATAAAAACTAAAATGAAACAGCAAAAGCATAGAGTTTTCGGTTTAGATGTGCTTAGGGCAATAGCGATTACTTTAGTAGTTGTTTCACATACTACCTATTTATTGTTTCCAGAAACAGAACACGTACTTATAACCTTAATAAGAGCAATGGGAGCTGTTGGTGTCGATTTATTTTTTGTGTTAAGCGGATTTCTTATAGGTGGTATATTGCTCAAAAATATTCAAAACAATAAAACGCGTTTTCCAGATTTAATACTATTTTTTAAAAGACGATGGTTACGTACCCTGCCTAACTATTTTGTAGTGTTGCTGTTAAATATTATTGTGTTTTTAATTGTTAGTGGAAGCCTCCCGGAAAGCATAGCATCTTATTTTGTATTTCTGCAAAATTTTACCACACCACACCCTAATTTTTTTACTGAAGCGTGGAGTTTGTCAATTGAAGAATATGCCTATGTATTACTGCCAATACTATTATATGTTTTTCTTGCTCTTTTTCCGAAGAAAGAAAAATCAAAACTCTTTTTATATACTACAGTTGCTATTATTTTAGGACTATTACTGTTAAAAATAAACTATTATTTAAATACAGGAGTGGTAGATTATAAACAATGGAGTGCCACATTTAGGAAAGTGGTTATCTATAGGTTAGGTAGTATTTATATAGGGTTTTTAGTAGTCTATTTTTATAGAAAGTATACTCATTTTTGGAGTAAAAATAGAAATAAATTTGCCATTTTAGGAATGCTATTTTTTATAGGATTACACTTTTTTATACAGCAAACAAAGGCTACGCCACAAACATATTTGGCTTTTTACGTATTTGTGTATTTACAAGGGGTAGTGGTTAGTTTGGCGTGTTTGTTTCCGTATGCAATAGCATTAAAAAGCAATGCACAAATAAAACAAATAATAGAGTATATTAGCACACGCTCTTATGCCATATATTTAATAAATTACTCAATAGTATTGCTAACAGTAGCACACTTTTTTAAGGATAGTGCCACACCACTACAAAAAGTAACAAGCGTATTGGTTTATTTAGTCGTTACCATATTACTAACAGAAGTATTATACCGTTTTATAGAACAACCAATTTTACGTTACCGTGATAAAAAACAAAAGTAGCAAATAGTAGTTTTTTTATTTTAAGTATTTAAAATACTTGACCTTGTCTTTTTTTTTGACATAGTGATATTTTAATTGGTATTAGTTAACAGCAATAAAAAACCCTATAAAATTACCAAATCGGGAACTTTTTACTATATTTGCAGTATAAATAAAAAAATGTGAGAGTAATATCAAGACGAACACTACGAGAATTTTGGAAAAAACACGCAGACAGTGAAGAACAATTAAAAGCGTGGTATCGTGAAACCGAAAAAGCATCTTGGGAAAGCATAAACAAATTAAAAGCAGAATACCCAAGTGCGAGTATTTTGAAAGATAATAAAATAGTTTTCAATATTAAAGGAAATAAATATAGATTGATTGTTAAAATGAACTTTGAATTTCAAATATCTTGGATACTGTTTGTTGGAACTCACGCAGAATACGATAAAATTAATGCAAACGAATTGTAAACTATGGATATAAAGCCTATAAATACTGAGAAAGATCATCAACAAGCACTCAATAGACTTGAATTGATTTTTGATGCAAAAAAAGGAACTGAAAAAGGAGATGAGCTTGAAATTCTATCAATTTTAATTGATACTTATGAAAGTAAAAACTTCCCAATAGGAATGCCTGACCCAATTGAAGCAATTAAATTCAGAATGGAACAAATGGGAATGAAGCAGAAAGACCTAGCAGAAGTTGTTGGGTTTAAAAGTAGAGTAAGTGAAATTTTAAATAAAAAGCGAAAACTGACTTTAGAAATGATTAGAAAAATAAGTTTTACGCTACACATTCCAACGGAAGTTTTAGTGCAAGAATACCCTGTAAAATAAAATACTGTTGCCAATAATGGTACTCGTTAATACCCATTTTGGAATAAAAATAAATTTACTATTTTAGGGATGCTATTTTTTATACAGCAAGAAGAGGCTATAGTACTATAAAAAAATAAGTGTACGGGTTTATTTAGCCGTTACCGTGATAAAAAATAAAAGTAACTAATAGTAGTTTTTTTATTTTTAAGTATTGCAAGATTCAAGTCACAAATGCAACTTTTGGGTTAAACAATAATTTATTCAT
>CAZSQD010000124.1:0-7684 GCA_964608925.1 uncultured Kordia sp. | reverse complement strand
TTTGCCAAATGGTATGCATAGCTGAGGTAAATATCTGTAAGTAGCAAATCAATAGCAATATTATTTGCTTTCCCAAAGGGATGGTTTTGTATTTTTTCTAATGCTTTAATTTGATACTCTTTAGGCTGTAACCCTTCTTGATAACTGTTTTTGATGGCATTGTATAATTGAGTTCTATTTTTAATACTTGTCCATGCGGGTTTGTTGTTTCTGCTGTTGTAAAAAGCAAGAATACTGTCTTTATTTTTATAGTTAAAATGAATTTGAGTAGTGTCAGCTTGTAATTTAAGGACGTTTTCTTGAAACAGTTGTTGTTTGATATGAACCGTTTTTGGAGTTGTTTTTTCTACGGTATTCAATACCGTTTTTTTAACTATGTCTTGCTTTTTTTTAGAGCAAGAAATAAGTCGAAAAACAAGAACTAATAGCGCTGTAAATAGTGTGGTTTTTTTCAAATACTAATGTTTATATTTTCTGATAGATTCTCTAATATGTTCAATTCTATTTTCAGGGTCAGGATGTGAGCTTTTATGTTCAGGGACTCTATTTGGACCTGCTGCGTTTTTTAAAATCTCCATAACGCCTATCATTTCTTCGGGATTGTAACCTGCATCAATCATAAATTTAACGCCTAAATCATCACTTTCTAATTCATCCTCTCTACCGTTTTTTAACAAGGTGTTTTGTCCAATACCTCCAACCAAACCTCCCATGTCGGCCCCTACAGATGCTCCTGAAGATACGGTTTTCCAAAATTCAGATTCGCCAATACGTTCTGCGGAGTGTTTACCTAAAACATGACCTATTTCATGACCTAAAACTCCTGCTAATTGATCTTCAGTTTTTAGTTTTGATAGCAATGCATACGTAATAAAACATTGTCCACCTGGTAGTGCAAAGGCATTAATAGTACGCTCATCTGCTAATAAATGAAATTCATATTTATAGGGTGTTTCTCTTGCTAAACTAGAATTTACTAATTTATTACCTACCATGTCTACATACGCTTGTAAGCGCTCATCAGGGTATAAACCACCGTGTTGTTGAGCCATTTGATCTCTACTAGCTAACCCCATTTTAATTTCTTGGTTTGGGGTTATGGTTATGGTTTGTTTACGCCCTGTATAAGGGTTTACTTGTTGTTGGTTACATTTTTTAATAAATGCAAAAGCTACAATTGCTACACCAATTAGTAATCTTATTTTTAGTCCACTTCCTCTTGATCTCATTTTATGCTATTTTTTAATTGTAGGCAAAAAAAACCTACAAGTTTATTCATTTTGTAATCACAAGTTACAAAAATTACTTGTTTATCTGTAAATGTTTAGGGTTGTATTTTTTTATGCATGATAATATGTTCGCCAATTTCTGGTATTTGAAAAGGTTTTCCAAATGTGCAAAAGTTAAAACGCATATAAAAATCGACTGCTTTTTTACGTGCGTTACACCATAATAAGTCGCTTTTTTTTTGACGTAAAATTTCTTCTCCTTTTTTTAAGAGTACGTTCCCTAATTTTTTGCCTTGAAAACGTACATCCATAGCCATACCACGTAATTGATATGGGTTTGTAGCTTTAAAATCAGGATTATTTTTATTCATATAACTCACTACGCCTGCTAAAGAGCCATAATAAAATAAACCTAAATGAAAGGTGTTTGTGTCCTCATCATTATCAAATTGGCAGTCACTTATTGTTTTTGTGGGACGTAAAACTTGTTGACGAATAATATAGGTTTCGGATGCAGTAATTTCTTTAACTTCTATTGCGTTGTTTTTTAAATGGTATAGAAATGTAGGGTTGCCTTGGTGAATAATTTCTTTCACTAATTTTAACCCTGATTTTTTAGCAACTTTACTTGAAGCCGTATTTCTAATATCTACATAGGCGTAAATATCTTGAATGTGTAATGAGTTAAACCCGTATAAAAGTACTGTTTTGGTAACTTCCGTAGCAATACCTTTATTCCAATGTTTTTCAATAATACGATAACCTACATCAACAATATTTTCTTCTGGGTGGTATTTTAAGCCACACCATCCCATAAATTCTCCTTGTTTTTTATCGCAAATTGCCCATCTACCCATATTGTAATCATCATAATGGGTGTAATTTTTTACAAATTCTTCTGTGGCTTTTATGTTTTTAAAAGGCAGATCGCCAGTATAACGCATTACATTTTCATTTTTATTTAAGTGATATAAAAAAGGCGCATCGTCAAAAATAAAGCGACGCAAATAAAAACGTTCGGTTTCTAAAATTCTTTCAGAAGGAGATATAATATAGGGTTTCATTCTTTTTAACTAAATTTACGGTTCAAAAGTAAACAATATACTGATATTAAAATGATGAATGTAACGATAAAAATACTACCTAATAAAAATATATTAGACATCATACCTATTATGATGAAATATACCGATAATAAAGAAAAACAATCGGTTTTAGAGGGGCGTTTTTTAGAAATGGCTACTCAAAATTATGAATGTGTAGTCATGTATGATAATGATAAAATTATTGGTTTGGCAGGTTTATGGTTTATGACGCGTCATTATTCGGGCAAAAGTGTAGAGCCCGATCATATTTATATATTAGATGCGTATCAAAATAAAGGTTTGGGTGCTCAATTATTTGATTGGATACATAAATATGCTAAAAATAAAGGATGTAATACGAGTGAATTGAACACCTATGTGCAAAATTACCCGTCACATAAGTTTTATTACAACCACGGATATGAAATATTTGGTTATCATTTCTACAAAACCTTATAGTATTTTATTGATTTATAGTGAATTAAGAAATATATTATTTTTTTTACAAAAATATTTGGTTTAAAACAATAAAACAAACTATATTTGCCCTCAGAATGCGAGAGTAGCTCAGTTGGTAGAGCGTCAGCCTTCCAAGCTGAATGTCGCCAGTTCGAACCTGGTCTCTCGCTCAATTGAAAACCCATCTTTTTAAGATGGGTTTTTTTTATGCATATTGTTTTGAGTTTTAAGCATGATGAGAGTAGCTATCGGGATGGGCTATCGCTCCGCGATTAAATTTGAAAAATCATGATTTGTTTTAACTTCGTAAGGTTTCTTATCGGCTTCAAAAACACGAGCATCTAATTCTCCTTTTAAGGTAATTGTATTGCCATTTACGTGTAACCAACTGCCTTCACGTAAACCTACAACGGGTGTAGCGTTAAATTTATGATATTCTTTAATACGGGTTTCTCTAGTTTCTCCTTTATGTGTAGAGTTAGGGTCAGAATCCAAATAATGCGCATTAATATTAAAAGGTATCCATCCTAATGTTTTAAAACTTGGCGGATATACAATTGGCATATCATTAGTATTTTGCATGGTTATACCACAAATATTACTACCAGCACTGGTACCTAAATATGGAGTTCCGCTATGAATTACAGTATTTAGGGTTTCTAAAATTTGAGTGTCGTATAATTGTTTAACTAATAAAAAGGTATTGCCTCCGCCAGTAAAAATCCCTTGAGCGTTTTGTAATGCTTTTTCATAATTATCAAACTCATGCAAACCTTTTATTGTGATATTGATAGTTGCAAATGCTTTTTTAACAATAGCAGTATATTCATCATGTGTAATGCCACTGGGTCTTGCAAAAGGAATGAATACAACTTCCTTGCAGTTTTTAAAATGTTGCTGTAAGGTAGGTAATAAATAGGCTAAATATTTGCTACCATGTAGTGTAGAAGTACTGGCAATAATAAGTTTTTTTGATGGCATAAGGTAAATTTTGTATGTCTTGTAAAAGTACAGCTTATCATTGTTTTAACAAAAAATTAGCGGAGTTTTAACGCTATTTTAGTAATAGATATTGTTGTTTTACACGGTGAAAATAAAACTAGCTTATTTGGTGTTACTGCTTTCAATATGTTCTTTTAGTCAAGAATTATTGAAGGGGGAAATTGCTAATTCTGGTGATGTAGCAGGTATTCATGTGTTTAATAAAACCCATTCAAAATATACTATTACGGATGAATATGGGAAGTTTAAAATTGCAGTTCAACTGAATGATACACTTATTTTTAGCGCACTTCAATATGAATTAAAAGAAATAGTTGTTACAAAAAAAGTATTGCAAAGTTATCAATATGTATTACTGAAAATAAAGATAAATGAATTAGATGTGGTTTACATTATGCCTAAATTATCAGGTAATTTGAGGCTAGATTCAAAAGCTATAAAAACGCGAGAATTGATAGCCTTTAAAACAACAAAATCATTTAAAGGAATTGGAGCAACTTTAGGTAATTTAGCAGTAGACAATCAGTCAAAAGTTACAAATGAAGCATTAGGAACTAGTTTTCATGGTGTAGATATTATTGCTTTAATAAAGTATTTTATTCCGAAGAAAAAATTAAACCATCATCAACCCATATTAAAAATGAATAGATCACAGTTGCATAGTTATTTTGGGGATACTTTTTTTGAAAGAGGTTTGGATTTAATAAAGGATGATGTTGAGCGTTTTATACATTTTACAGAAAATGATACAATTGTAGTGAAAGCACTAAAAAATGGTAATAAAATGTTACTTTTGGAACGATTAATGTTGTTGCGTAAAGACTATAAAACGACTGATTAATGAAAACAAAACTATCTTACTTATTGCTATTACTAACATCACTCTCCTTTAGTCAAAACTTGCTAAAAGGAGAAGTAACTAATGAAGTTGATTTTGATGGTATTCATGTTTTTAATAAAACCCACTCTAAATATACCATTACGGATGAATTTGGAAAGTTTCAAATAGAAGTACAATTAAATGATACACTCGTTTTGAGTGCGCTTCAATATGAATTAAAAGAAATAATTATTACAGAAGAAGTACTACAAAAATATCAATATATAGTACTGAAAGCAAAAGTAAATGAATTAGATGTAGTTTACATTATGCCAAAATTATCAGGTAATTTATTGATGGATACACAAAGCATCAAAACAAAAAATGCAGTTACCGCAAAAACATTGGGTTTACCAAATGCACATGTAATACCTCCTACACAAGCAGAGCGAAAAGTGTATACAGCAACATATACAGGAGGCATAATCCCTATAGATGCCATAATTAATGCCATATCTGGGCGTACTAAAATGCTCAAGCAATTGGTAAAATGGGAGAAAAAATCAAATTTAGAAGAAAATGTACATGCTAATTTTGAAGAAATAATACAAGATGAATTTAAAATATCTAAAAATAAGGTGTATGATTTTATTTTTTATAGCTCACAAGACAAGTTGTTTTCTCAAATTATAAAAACGAATAGTAGTATGATTATCTATGAGTTTTTACAAAGTAAATCTATTGAGTACTTAAAGTTGCAAGCTCAAAAATAAAGGCATAAAAATTGTAACAAATACAATTCAATCGCTACTAATGTTATAATGAAAAGAATGTTAAAATTTAAAGTCGTAATCAGTTTACTCTTTTTGAGCTTGTCTAGCTTCATGGGTTTGCATAAATATTTTGTAAGCGTAACGGATATTGAATATGTGCCAAAAGAAAAAGCAGTACAAATAATTACACGTTTGTTTATAGACGATTTTGATTCGGTTTTACAAGAAAGGTATGATGTAGAATTTCATTTAGAAAACGAAGCAACAAAAGACACTCGCTTAGCATATATTCAAAAATATTTTTCAAAAAAAGTAACTATTAGTATTAATAATGTTCCGCAAAAAATTCAGTTGTTAGGGACTGAATTTGAAGATGATATGCTGGTTTCCTACTTTGAAATTAGGAATGTAAACGCTATAAAAAGTATTAAAATTACTAATAAATTATTATTAGAAAACGGTAGTAATCAACAAAATATTACTCACATCAATATCAACGGAAAGAAAAAAAGTTTCCTATTTGTAAAAGATAAAGATACCGATGTGTTAAATTTTTAACAAATAACAACTCCATTTATATAAATTTAGCTATTTTCACGCTACTAAAAAATTAATCTATCATGAAAAAAAATCAATTATTAACTCTTTTGTTTGCAGTACTTGTTAGCGGATTTTCATTTGCACAAGAAGATAAAAAAGAAGAGCGCGAGGGTGGTCATAAAAACGAAAACAAATTTCGTCAAATGTACCAAGAGTTTTCAACTCCAAATCAATACCGTACCGCAGCAGGATCTCCTGGTGCAGCATATTATCAACAACAAGCTAATTATAAAATTGACTTAGTTTTAGATGATAACAAACAAAAAATGAGTGGTGAGGAAACCATTACCTATATTAATAATTCACCAGATAATTTAGAGTATTTATGGTTGCAGTTAGATCAAAATATTAGAGCAAAAGATTCTAAGTCGCCACTAAGAAACGGTGGTGGTATTCCAGCGGCAGATCAAGCAAGTGCATTTGCAGGAAAACATTATGACGCTCCTTTTGATGGAGGTTTTAATATTCAACATGTAAAAGATGCAAAGGGTAAACCAATGCGTTATACTATTAACCAAACCATGATGCGTATTGACTTACCATCACCATTAAAAGCAGGAGAAAAAATGTCTTTTTCTGTAAAATGGTGGTACAATATTAATGATCACGTAAACGGTAGAGGACGTTCAGGTTATGAGTATTTTAAAGATTCGGATAACTATGCGTATGTAATTGCACAATTTTTTCCTCGTATGTGTGTATATAATGATGTAGAAGGATGGCAAAATTATCAATTTTGGGGTAACGGAGAGTTTGCCTTAGCTTTTGGTGATTACAATGTAAATATTACAGTGCCTGCAGATCATATTGTAGATGCAACGGGAGAATTACAAAATCGTAAAAAGGTATTCTCTAAAACGATGATGCAACGCTATGAAAAAGCAAAAACATCTTTTGATAAACCAGTTTTAATTGTAACACAAGCAGAAGCAGAAGCCGCTGAAAAAATAAAATCTACCAAAACAAAAACGTGGAATTTTAAAGCTAAAAATGTAAGAGATTTCGGTTTTACATCATCACGTAAATACATTTGGGATATGCAAGCGGTAAAAATGGGCGCAAGAACGGTTATGGCTGTTTCTTTATATCCTAAAGAAGGAAATCCATTATGGGAAGAATATTCTACAAAAGCAGTAGTGCAAACGTTAAAATCATACTCTGATAAAACATTTGATTATCCATATCACAAAGCTATTTCCGTACACGCAAAAAATCAAGGGATGGAATATCCAATGATTTGTTGGAACTACGGTCGTCCAAATGCAGATGGAACCTATAGCGATAGAGTAAAATACGGAATGATTAGTGTAATTATTCATGAAGTTGGACACAACTATTTCCCAATGATTGTAAATTCCGATGAACGCCAATGGGGCTGGATGGATGAAGGTTTAGATACTTTTATGCAATATTTAGCAGAGCAAGATTTTGGTAAAAATTTCCCAGAAGCAGTAGCGCCAAATGAAAATTATCCGTCACGTAGAGGAGCGCCTTCAAAAATTACACGTTACATGAAAGGAGATCAAAGTTTTATATCTCCAATTATGTCCAACCCAGAGCAAGTACATCAATTAGGTAACAATGCATATAGTAAACCAGCAACAGCATTAAATATTTTAAGAGAAACCGTAATGGGTAAAGAAGCATTTGATCATGCTTTTAAAACCTATTCAAAACGTTGGATGTTTAAACACCCAACACCAGAAGATTTCTTCA
>CAZSQD010000123.1:0-7691 GCA_964608925.1 uncultured Kordia sp. | reverse complement strand
AGATATTAATACGATTGAAGTAAGCGCTACGATTGCAAGATTTTTAATTTTCATGTTTTTTATTTTATAATTATTTAACTTCCTTCAAAAATAAGAATCATTCCTGTTTTTTTTTACAAAACAAGGTCTCTATTTTCAACTATATATAATGATTCTAATTAAATTGCTTTTGAAGTTTCTATAATTTTAGCAATTGTTTCTTTATTATCTACTCCCAAACCTTCTTGTTGGTGCACTAATTCACCTCCATGATTAAATACACTAATAATATTTGAGTGTGAAAAATCCATTGGAGAAATTTCTTTATATTTAACCGCTAATACATTTGCAAATTCACGAACACTACTTATATCTCCTTGCAAAAAAGTCCATTGTTTTCCATCCATTTTATTTTCTATAGCAAATGCTTTTAAGCGTTTTGGAGTATCCGTTTCTGGATCAATACTTATTAAAACATATTGTACGTTAGCTTTATTTGCTTCTGGTATTTTCTTTTCAATATTACGCATATCTGCAACCAAACGCGGGCAAGCTGCCTTACAAGTTGTATAAATCATGACCATAACCAAAGTTTTCCCTTTCAGTTCTTTTAACTGAATAATTTTACCTTCCTCAGTATTCCATTTTGTGGTTAAATTAAAGATTGACTCTTCAGATATTTCGTTTGTTGAAGCTACTTTTTTTGTTTGGGTTGCTATGGGTTTTAAATCCATTTTACAAACTACACAACTTCCAGCTTCTGTAAAGGTTTTTTCGCCTTCACATTTCATTGGGCATTGATATACTTCTTTTTTAGAAGTTACTGCCGTATCCTCTTTTTTACAACTTGTAATTACAATTGTTGCACCTAAAATTAACAATACAAATATTAACTTTTTCATTACTTTTTATTTATTAATTAGTACTCTATTTTATATCTTTCACACATCTAAAACCTAAGTTTTGCATGGTATATTTTGCTTTTACGCTTCCGCGGATAGCATATCTCATAAAAGCAGCATAATTCATTAAATCAGTTGCATTAATAGCTGCACTACCACAAAATAGATTGCTGTCATTATCTACATCCTTACGAGATTCTCCTGAAATTAATACCGAGTTAAAGTCCGAAGTCCACTCCCAAACCAAACCATGTAAATCATAAACTCCCCAATAGTTTTTAAAAGTGGAGCCTATTTTATTATTAAAAGTTTTAGGTTTTTCATACCAACTTAAAATGTATTCATTATAGGTTTTTATAGTACGTGCATCTGGTTGTGTTTTATTTGCCATAGCAACATATTCCCACTCATCAATAGTTGGTAATCTTTTTCCTTGACATTCACAATAATCATTTGCTGCAAACCAAGATACGTTAGTTATAGCTGCATTGGGTAATTGCAGTGCACCTAAAGAGGTGTCTGATTTCCATTTATTTAAATAGCTTTTATCAGCAAATAATCTAATTATTTTTGATTTTTGCCATTTTGGATATTGAATCACAAAATCTAAAAACTGCTGATTGGTTACTGGATATACATCCATTTTAAAATTAGTAATAGTTACTTGTAATGAATCTCTTCCATATAAAGGCGTGTAGGAACTTCCTTTAATATCTACCATTTTTGTTTGTGCTGTCATATTTACGGTTATTACAATAAACAGGAAAGCTATGTATTTTAAAAACATGCTCATTATTATAGTTTTTAGGAATTGTAAATGTATAAAAAAACATCCATAGCATAAATACTTATTTAAAAGTACTCTGCTATGGATGTTTCAGCTTTTAACTACTTTTTAGTGTCCGCTTTTAACTTCTTGAACAGTACTTACTTTTACGTTAGTTTTGTTATTACCCCAAGAGTTATATACGTAAGTTAACACATCTGCAATCTCATCATCTGTTAAGGTTTGCTTAGTCATTACACTATTGTATTTTTTACCATTAACAGTAATTTCACCCGTTTTACCGTTTACAACTACTCCAATTGCTCTTTTTACGTCAGCATTTAAATAATCGGATTTTGCTAAAGGAGGAAATGCATTTGGTATCCCTTCACCGTTTGCTTGGTGACAAGCGAAACATGTTTTTTGGTATAGGCTTTTACCTGCTGCAATTTTTTCAGCTAAAGTTTTATTTGTTTTCACAACTGCTTTTGCTTCACTTGGCATTTCTTGGATAGTTCCACCTTCAGGTAAGTAAATACCTTCTTGTTTTACACCAGAATATAATGTTTTATCTTCTGTTCCTTTAACTTTTAACATTCCTAAAGCTCCTTTATTGAAAGCTCTAAAAATAGAGTGATCTACAATGATGAATGTTCCAGGAACATCTACTTTAAATTCTACCATTGCCGCACCTCCTGATGGTATTAAAGTAGTTTGTACGTTTTCATTAACCATACTACCTCCTTCAATATGAACTCTATCAAAAATTTCTCCAATTACGTGAAAAGAAGATACTAAGTTTGGACCTCCATTACCTACAAACAAACGTACCGTTTCTCCTACATTAGCTGTAATTGCGTTATCTCCAGTTAAAGAGCCTACTTTACCATTAAACACTACATAATCTGCTTGTTCGGCTACCGCTTTATTCATATCAAAAGCTTGTAGTCCTGGTGCTCCATTTTTACCTTTAGTATAAAAATCACCTTGCATAATGTAGTATTCTTTATCTACTTTAGGCAAACCTCCTTCTGGTTCCACTAAAATTAAACCATACATACCGTTTGCAATATGCATACCAACTGGTGCTGTTGCACAGTGATACACATATAAACCTGGGTTTAATGTTTTAAATGAGAATGTTTTTTCATGACCTGGTGCTACAAAAGAAGATGTTGCTCCACCACCTGGACCTGTTACCGCATGTAAATCAATATTATGTGGTAATTTATTATCAGGGTGGTTAGACAATGTAAATTCTACTTCATCACCAACTCTTGTTCTAATAAAAGAACCTGGAACAGAACCTCCAAACGTCCAATATACATAAGTAGTACCATCAGTCATTGTTCCTTCTTTTTCAAGGATTTCCATGTTTACTATTAACTTCTTCGCTGCACGATTACCAACAGATGCTGGTACATTTGGTGGAGATGTTAATTCAGCATCCATAGATCCTGATACTGCAATTTTTGAGGCATCTACAATAGGCTTTACTGTATTTCCTACTGCATCTTTACAACTTGTTATTGCTAAAGAAGCAATTAAACCAAGTGCTACAAACTTAATTGTTGTTTTTACTTTTTTCATTTCTTACGTTTTAATTATTCAATAAAAAACACCTTTTGTATGTCTTTTAATTTTTTCTTATTCTTTACTCTTTTATTAAAGCTTCATCTGTTGGGCGACCATGTTTTATAAAGTCTGCTATGTACATTAAAATACCTGTAGTAAATAAGGTTGCACATAAAATTAAGATGATAAAGTGAACTTCAATTAATTTTTGAACTTCCATAAACTCAATTTTCATAATACGCTCCATATATACTTGTGCTACTCCTGCTACCCCAAAAGCAACCGTCATACCAATCATTCCAACATTTGAAAACCAAAATGCCATACGTCCTCTGCCTGTATCATATAGTTTACGACCTGTCATATTAGGCAAACTATAACTAATAATTGCCAGTACTATCATTGCATAGGCTCCCCAAAATGCTAAATGACCATGCATTGCTGTAACCAAAGTACCGTGTGTGTATAAGTTTGTTTGTGGTAATGTATGCGCAAAACCTAATAGACCTGCTCCTACAAAAGATACTATTGCAGCACCTAATGTCCAGTATAAGGCTAATTTGTTTGGATGTTTTTTCTCACCTTTTCTATACATGTTTACTGCAAACAATGCCATAGCTAAAAATGCTAAAGGTTCTAATGCAGAGAATATACCTCCTACTATTAACCAAATTTTATTTACACCAATATAATAGTAATGGTGTCCTGTCCCTAATACTCCTGATAAAAAAGTTAATCCAACGATTACATATAACCATTTTTCAATAACCTCTCTATCAACACCTGTTAATTTGATTAGTAAGAATGATAAAATACCACCCATAATTAATTCCCAAACACCTTCTACCCATAAGTGAACTACCCACCAACGGAAAAAAGAATCCGTTACTTGACTATCAAAAGGCAACATCCCTGGTAAATACAATAAGGCTGCAAAGAAAAGACCCATAGACAATACTAAAGCAGTAGTTGTTTTACGTTTTCCTTTGTATAACGTCATTAAAATAATGTACAGAAATAGAAGTACATCTATAACAACAAAAAAGTCTAAATATCTTGGTATTTCTAAAAATTTACGCCCTTCCCAAATATTAAAATGAAAACCTATAATTGCAGCAACACCTACTAGGGCAAGTGCTACTAATTGAACATAGGCTAATTTAACACTTACCAACTCTATTTGAGCTTCTTCTGGAATAATATAATACGCTGCACCCATAAAACCAGATAGTAACCAAACTACCAATAAATTAAGGTGAACTGCTTTTGCTGTATTAAAAGGAATAATTTCATGTAAGCCATCAAAACCAGCATGTGCAAACCCCATGATAAAACCGTACACTAATTGTAATACGAATAGTAACATTGAAAGTGCAAAAAACCAATAGGCTACTTTTTGTGATTTATATTTCATCTGTTTATTTTTTAGTTAGTTTTTATCTTTAGCTAAAGGTGAAATTTTTCGATCTACACCTACAACTTCTCCAAATCCGTTTAAGTCAATATCATCAATCCAATCAAAAAATTCAATTAAATCATCTG
Source organism: uncultured Kordia sp. (assembly GCA_964608925.1). Lineage (GTDB taxonomy): Bacteria > Bacteroidota > Bacteroidia > Flavobacteriales > Flavobacteriaceae. The sequence goes on along the minus strand of CAZSQD010000123.1, from coordinate 2,927 downwards.
CTTCTTCGTTTGTAAAACCATACGCTACCATTTTACGTCCGTTTGGTTGCCATGGCACTTTACTCATTAAAGCGGCTTTAATATAACCTTTACCTCTACGGTCAATTACTTTTGTTAATTCAGGAGCGTAATACCCTCCTTCTCCTAATAAAGTATGGCATCCCATACAATTATTATGATCCCATAAATCTTTACCACGTACTACCGCTGGGGTAATGTTTTCATGGTTTGTCTGATCAACATCTTTTGATAAAGAAAAAATAGTAAGCCCTATAAATATTAAAAAGGTTACCACAGTTCCTCCTAAAAAGAATGCTCTTGCTTGTTTTTTTGATAGCATACAAATTTGTATTAAGTTAATTTTTATTTAAAAAAGATTAAATAGTCTTAATTCTCTTTAGTGCAAAGATAATTGTTAATTAAAACTTAAAATATGATATATGTCATTTTTCTATTTTTATAAAAATACCAAAAGGCTACTTCTATTTATTAAATAGTAAACTGGACATAGTTTTAAATACACAACCCCCTAAAAACATTTATTTTTAGGGGGTTGTGTATTTATTATAGGTTTTTAGTTTAAAATAATCCGTTAATTTCGGCATCTATTTTATTGATGATAAAACCTAAATCTTCTGGGTTATCTACAAAATTTAAATTATCAACATCTATAATTAATAATTTTCCTTTGGTATAAGTAGTAATCCATGCTTCATAACGCTCGTTTAACCTACTCAAATAATCAATACTTATAGAGTTTTCATAATCTCTACCACGTTTGTGTATTTGTCCTACTAAAGTTGAAATATCTGCACGTAAATAAATTAATAAATCTGGAGGCGTTACTAAGTTTTCCATTAATTTAAATAATGACGAGTAATTTTCAAAATCTCTATTGGTCATTAAGCCCATTGCATGTAAGTTGGGTGCAAAAATATGAGCATCTTCATATATAGTACGATCTTGTATAATTTTTTTACCCGATTCTCTCAATTCTAATACTTGACGAAAACGACTGTTTAAAAAATACACTTGTAAATTAAACGACCATCGTTCCATTTGACCATAAAAATCATCTAAATACGGGTTTTCATCAACCGATTCATAATGGGGTTCCCACTTAAAATGTTTGGCTAATAATTTGGTTAATGTAGTTTTTCCTGCGCCAATATTTCCTGCAATTGCAACGTGCATAGTTCTTAATTTCTAATTTATAATATAGGAATACAATATATTTCCGTCGTAAATATACACCGTTTCTGCTTTTACAAAAACATCTTGTATTGTTATTTTTGGTATCTGTAGTTTTTCTTTGGTTTTTAATTGCATATTATATACAAACAGCTCATTTTTTTGTTGCAAAATGAAGTTTTTTTTCATTTTGCAAAAACCATCAACCGTTTCCATTTCATAGGTATTAAGCAAATTTCCGTAGTTATTATATTTCAAAATTTGAGATTTAGTAAGTACCCAACAGTAATTATAATCACTTTTTATGTTGATTATTTCACCTATAATGGGTTGAGTAACGGCATCTTTCTGTTGTGTATTGGGGTTGTATATTTCTATTTGCAACGTGTTTTCATTAAATACCCAAAACCTATGATTGCTACAGGTACTTATATAGCCAGCACTCATAAAGTTTTTCGTAGTATTAAAATTAACGGTTTTAATTTCCGCTAATGTAGGGTCTAATTGTACTACGGTATTAAAATCTTTATAAAATACCATAATCTCTAACGGGTTTAATAAATCAACATTTAAAATAGCACCTAAACTATTATTTTGATAATAATATGTTTCTTTTTTAGTGTATTTAACCAGTGTATTTTCTTGAAGATAATAAACGGCCTCGAAAGCATCTACCCCTATAAAACGAGTTGCATTTAATACTACAGAATCTTGTAACACAATGTTATTTTCTTGTGAAAAAGAAAATAGTGATATTAAAAATAAAAGAGTTTGGATAATCTTCATACTGGTGCAAAGTACGTAAAAAAGATGGTTGTTGGACTTTTTACAATACTAGGTAAAATTATTCTGAAAACTTTAACATTTACCCTTGTAACCTTTTTGTAATTATAAAGTCTTACTATTGTGCTGTATATTTACACACCATAAACCCCCTCTACCTAAGGGTATGGGGTTATAATTTATTAACTTCCGATGTTAAACATCGGGAAATTAAACCTATTGGGGTATCGCCCCGCTATTAAATCATTTAAAAAACGAATACCATGAAACTAAATTTTAAAACCTTACTAGCAAGTCTTATTACTATTGTTGCTTTTAATAATGCTTTTGCACAACAAAACTTTCAAGGTCAAGCTACATACCAGTCTAAAACTACTATGGATATGAGTAGGTTTGGAGGAAATAAAATGAGTGATGCACAAAAAAAGATGATTGCAGAGCGCATGAAAAGTATGCTTGAAAAAACATATATTTTAACCTTCAATAAAATTGAATCTACTTATAAGGAAGAAGAAAAATTAGCCGCACCAGGTAAAAGTGGTATGGGAATGATGATGATGGGAAGTTTTAGTGCGGGTAAACAATATAAAAACGTAAAAACACAACAAACATTAGAAGATAAAGAGTTTTTTGGGAAACAGTTTTTAATTTCAGATTCCATTCCAAAACTAAATTGGAAAATGACTACTGAAACCAAACAAATTGGAAAATACTTATGTATGAAAGCTATTGCAATAAAATCTATTGATAAAATGGATTTTAAAAATATGCGCAGAAAAAAGAAAGATGATAAAAAAGATACAGAAGAAAAAGTGAAAGATTCTTCCGTAACTAAATCTTTTATGAGTGAAGTAGAAATTCCTGAAGAAATTGAAGTTACCGCTTGGTATACTATGCAAATACCCGTAAACAATGGGCCTGCAGAATATGGTGGATTGCCTGGTTTAATTTTA
>CAZSQD010000122.1:0-7728 GCA_964608925.1 uncultured Kordia sp. | reverse complement strand
TCTAAGACCAGGAACTAAACGAGCATGAATAACAAACGCATAAATCATAATACTAATTAATGCCCAGGTTTCTTTAGGATCCCAACCCCAATAGCGTCCCCAACTTTCGTTTGCCCACATACCGCCTAAAAAGTTACCTATGGTAAGCATTACTAAACCTACGGTTAACGCCATTTCATTAATAATAGTGATTTCCTTAATGCTTAAAGCTACTTTTTCTTTATTTTTTTCATTGGTTAATAGCATTAATAATAAGCCTACAATACCCAATATTGCACCTAATGCAAAGGGGCCGTAACTGGCTACTATAATGGCTACGTGTATCATTAACCAATAACTGTTTAGTACGGGTTGTAGGTTGCCTATTGCGGGATCTATAAAATTTAAGTGTGCTACCCATAATAACATTGCGGTTACAAAGGCGGTGGAAGCAAGTGTTAAGTCTGATTTTCGCCCGAAAATTAAACCGAATAACATGGTTGCCCATGCTACGTAAATTATAGATTCATACGCATCACTCCATGGTGCATGCCCAGAAACGTACCAACGCATTATTAAACCAGCGGTGTGTGTTATAAAGAGTAGTAAAATAATGACTTTAAAAATGTTTATTGTTAAGCGTATACCTTTACTGTCTTTAAAAATTTGAAACATTAAAATAAGAAATAACACCACGCCAAACAAACCGTAGTAACTCATTAATTTTTTAAAAATGTCTAGTTTGTTATAGGTAATTTCTGCTTTTATTTTACCTTCAGAAGGTATTATGGCAGCACTGTATTTTTTTTGCAAACTTTTAAAACCATTAAAAATAGCATCTGCTTGTTTGTAATCCCCTTTTTCTTTACCGTTTTGTAATGCACTTATGTAAGCTGGTAATAACATTTTAATGTTTTTATTAGCCTCTTCAGATTCGTATTTTACTTCTCCTAATGCCGCATAAGATACCCATTTATTATTGGCATCATTAGGTATTGGATATACTTTAAAAGCGTTGCCTAATAATACATCAGAAAAAAGTTGTTCTTGTTCATACAAACGTTTAATGTCTTGCTGAAATTTATTAGGATTAAATGCTGCTGTAGCATCTGTTAATTGCTGATTGGTAATTTTATGATTTCCTTTATCGTCAAAAAAGTTAGAAAGTGACACATATTTAGTGTTAAGAGGAACTCCTAATACTTTACGAATGCTATCATTACCTCTTTTTAATTTCATTAAAGGTACTTCAAACCACAAACGGCGGTTTTGAATAATAGATAAAAATATTTGATTGGCATCTAGCCCTTTGTAGGTGTCTTTTCCTGATAATTTACGTACAAACTCCAACGCATAGGTGTTTATGGGCTTCATACGTCCGCCATAATCTTGTATTACCAACGCTCCAAATTTAGCCGCTTCTGCTTTATCAAAAGCTCGTGCGGTTACTATGGAGTCTACTTGTTGTATGCTTAACTTATGTTGCTCATGATTTTGCGAAAAACCAAGACTTCCCACCATTAACAACCCTATTAATAGCGCTTGCTTTTTTGATTTTACTTTTTTCAATTGTTTTCGTAAATCAGAAAAACGAGTATTGGGTAAAAACAAAATTCCTAACATAGATAGGTATAGCAATACATACCCAAAATAAGAAATCCACGTACCCCAAAAATCATGGTTTACGGATAAGATGGTACCTTTTTCATCTGGGTCAAAACCCGATTGAAAAAACTTATAACCGTTATAATTCAAAATATTATTCATATAAATATCATAATCAAACGTTTCGGCTTTATCCGTAACGGTTACTTTACTTTTAAAAGCTTTAAAGGCTTTCATATTGCCAGGGAATTTATCGGCAATAAAATCATTTAATTTGATACTAAAAGGAAGTGTTTTTTCTTTTGCGCCATACGCCAAATGAAACTCTAAATTACCTAATTTTATACTTATAGGTTCATTAATAACTCCTTTACCTCCTAAAAGTGTAACTTCTTTAGTTTCGTTATTTGCCGTTATTTTTATGGTTAAGGCGTCTTCAGGTAGTTTTGTTTTTGATTTTACAATTTTATACTCGCCTTTCATTACTTTTTCTGGTAATACAAATTGCATATCACCCAAACGGTATAAAGAGCGTAGTTTTAAAGTTTGTAGGCTGTCTTTTGCTACTGCCGTTATTTTTTGATCTGCCATACGCATAACAGTACCTTCAAATGGAGTAAAAACACTTAATGAATCTCCTTTTATTGTAAAATTAATTGCGCCTTTTGTAAATTTATTAAATGCGAATAAACGATTATGAATATTAGTTACCAGACCTTCTTTTAAGTAATGGTCATGACGACCTCCATCACCTGCTTCCACTAATTTTAAATAGTTAGCTCCTGTTGTTGAAGGCACTAATTTTTTTGATGCATTTTGAATAAAATTAACATGCTCAATTGTGAAATCTTGCTCATTATAGTCTTCAGAAACTTCAAAATTATTGGATAATTTTTCGGATAATAGTAGGGGTTTGTAAATGGTTTTACGTTGTTGCTCTCCTTTAATTTTATAATCACCATCAACCATTATTTTTAAATAGGTTTTATCAGATAAAAAAGTGTTTGAAGTTTGCCCTTCTCTAATTGGCATAACACCTTCAAAACTAATATAACGGGTTACAAAAGCACCTAAAATAATTAATACAAAAGATAAATGTAGCAATAATGTGGCTATTTTTTTCTTACGAAATAAGTTATAGCGAAACATATTGCCTGCAAAGTTGATCATAAAAAATGCCATAATGGTTTCAAACCACCATGTATTGTACACTAAAGTTCTGGAGTATGGCGTTGGTGAGGTTTCTGCTCCCATGTCCAAAAATGTACCTGCTATCATTGCTATTGCAAAAACAATGAATAAGACCGCCATTAAGCGAGTGGAGAATATAATATTTGCTAATTTTGATTTCATAATTATTTTTTAATAAATCATACCGAAGCATCGGAATTTGAATTTAATTTTTTTTCAACGTAATACACGTTCACTTTTAAAATGATTAGGCTATTGCCTCACTATTTTACGCACACAAAAGTACGGTAATTTTTAAGATTGAAAGATTGAAAAAGTAAAGGATTAAAACATTAACATTTCATTAGTTTTTAGTGTCATTTTACTTCTTCTTTTAAGTTTTAAAAATAATCCCGTTCGAATCATTTTTTATAAAACTATTAGATACTCTTAATATATTAATCGCATTCAATTTTATTGATATCTACCGTTAATTTTAATGTTCTGTTCATTTTTTGCTTGATAAAAAAACGAACCAAAAAAATCAAGTAAGACAATAGGAAATTGCTAAAGCACCATTGGTTCCTGAATCTACATGCGTTATGCTATCGCATCGCACTTCCGATTCTTCACTCACTATTTCTTAGTCTGACCAATTATTCTTTGTACTAAGAATCAAAATTATTTTCTTATTTTTAGAATTCATTAGTACTATATTGACTTAAAAACAAGCCGTTTACTTATTTCACTAATCACTACTTACTATTTTCGTGCTTTAAATATTTCCATAAACAAGAAACTGGCAATGTTACGGGCTCTTTCTTTTGCTAAATTTGCAACCTCACCTTCAAATAATTCATCAATTGTACCCAACCAAAATTGCAACCATAAACCAAACAAATCATTATCTAGTGCATTGCCCGTAATTTTATCAATAATTACGTGTTTTTTCATTGGGTTTCCTCTAAAAACATCTTTCATAAACAATTGACTCTCCCAAAAATTGGTTAAATGATCTAAATGATGTGGCCAATCGTTTATTGTATTATTAAAAATAGGACCTAATTCATCATCTTTTCTAATTTTAGCATAAAAGGTATCTACTAATTTAAAAATATCATCTCTATTTTGAATATCTGGTAACATTGAAAATTTAATTTTAAAATTGAATACAAAGATATTGTTTTTTACTTTTATAACAATAGAGATTCTTGTACTTTAGCTTTATGATAAAAGTTGTGCTTTTAGGAACGGGTAATGTAGCTACTCATTTATTTAATGCTTTTCAAAAAGCAAAAAATATTGATGTTGTACAGGTGTATAATCGAAATAAAAAAGGATTATCTCTTTTTCAAAAGCATACAAAAACAACAACTCATTTGTCAAAATTAATTACGGCAGATGTATATATAATTGCTATTTCAGACGATGCTATTACTCGTTTTTCAGAAAGTCTACCCTTAAAAAATAAATTGGTAGTCCATACTTCTGGTAGTATACCTCTTGAAAACTTAAGTAAGCATAATAGTCAAGGAGTATTTTATCCGTTACAAACTTTTACAAAAGGTGAAGATGTTGATTTTTTAAATATTCCTATTTGTATAGAAGCTAGTAGTGCTGAAAATGAAAAAATGTTAGTTTTGTTAGCTGAAAGTATTTCTGAAAATGTAAATTTAATAAATTCCAAACAACGTAAGGCATTGCATATTGCCGCAGTATTTGTCAATAATTTTGTCAATCATTTATACACTATTGGTGAAGATATTTGTGATACTAATCAGGTTTCATTTGATATATTAAAACCCTTAATTCAAGAAACAGCAAATAAAATTGTAAATTTATCACCTACTAAATGTCAAACGGGTCCTGCAAAGCGGAATGATAAAAAAGTTATTGATTCGCATCTTTTGGCGCTACAAAGTAAAAATAAAGAAGAAATATACAAACTGATTACACAATCAATTACCAAAAAATATGGCAACAAGTTATAAAGAAATCATGAATCATATTACCACACTCATTTTTGATGTAGATGGTGTACTTACGGATGGTATTATTACCGTTACTACAGATGGAGAAATGCTACGCAACATGAGTATTAAAGATGGTTACGCCTTAAAAAGTGCCGTAATGGCGGGGTATAATGTGTGTATTATTTCTGGAGGAAGTAATGAAGGTGTACGTAAAAGATTAGAAGGTTTAGGGATAACTGATATTTATTTAGGCGCACACCATAAAATTATTCAGTTTGATGAGTACTGCAAAGCTAAAAACATAAAACCTGAAAACGTGATGTATATGGGAGATGATATTCCTGACTTACCCGTTATGCAACAAGTAGGTTTAGCAGTTGCTCCTCAAGATGCTGCTCCTGAAATTAAAGATGTAGCCGATTATGTTTCGCCTATAAAAGGAGGTAAAGGTTGCGCTCGTGAAGTAATTGAACAAATTATGCGTGTACAAGAAAAATGGGCAACACAGTTTACCGCTAAATACGATTAGCCGTGGTACGACAGCCGTAAAAAAAATGATTTAGTGAGTAGTCTTAGTGAATAGATAATAATTTAAACCCGATTTATAGTATCAATCCAATAATTTTAGTATTACTTTCCTTTTATAATTTTTTACTTTACACTTTCAACTTTATAAACTTTATTACTTTTTAACCTTACAAACTTTAAAACAACCTTATAAACTCAAATACATTATGTCAAAAAAATCAATACTAAATAAAAAATCGTTAGATTTTTTAGAAAAATATCTTAACAATGCCGCTCCAACAGGCTACGAATGGGAAGGTCAAAAAATTTGGATGGATTATCTAAAGCCGTATGTAGATACTTTTATTACAGATGCTTATGGTAGTGCAGTGGGTGTTATCAATCCTGATGCTAAATTTAAAGTGGTCATTGAAGGGCATGCTGATGAAATTAGCTGGTATGTAAATTATATTACGGATGAAGGGTTAATTTATGTAATCCGTAATGGAGGATCTGATCATCAAATAGCGCCTTCAAAAGTGGTAAACATTCATACTAAAAACGGAATGGTAAAAGGATTGTTTGGTTGGCCAGCAATACACACCCGTAAAGGAGCAAGTGAAACACCACCAAAATTAGATAATATTTTTATTGATGTTGGTTGTACTACAAAAGAAGAAGTTGAAAAATTAGGTGTTCATGTAGGTTGTGTAATCACTTATCCAGACGAGTTTTTTGTACTAAACAAAAATAAATTTGTATGTAGAGCAATTGATAACCGTGCAGGTGGTTTTATGATTGCTGAGGTGGCACGTTTGCTGCATGAAAACAAAATAAAACTTCCTTTTGGATTATACATAACCAATTCCGTACAAGAAGAAATTGGTTTACGTGGTGCACAAATGATTACCGAAACGATCAAGCCAAATGTTGCTATTATTACGGATGTTTGTCATGATACTACCACGCCAATGATTGATAAAAAAACACAAGGAGATACCGCTATGGGTAAAGGACCTGTAATTTCTTACGCTCCTGCGGTACAACAAAAATTACGTGATTTAATTACGGATACGGCAGACGCTAATAAAATACCGTTTCAACGTATGGCAGCATCAAGAGCTACTGGAACTGACACTGATGCTTTTGCTTATAGTAATGGTGGTGTGCCATCAGCATTGATTTCCTTACCATTACGTTACATGCACACTACCGTAGAAATGGTGCATCGTGATGATGTAGAAAACGTAATTAAATTAATTTATGAAACACTTTTAAAAATAGAAAACGGAGAAACGTTTAGCTATTTTAAATAATCACGGGGCGATTAGCCTAATGAGTTTCAATTTGATAAAAATTAAACGATTTCATTGCGACATTAGAATGTTAAATAGGTATTACTACTTAACTAGCCCTCATAGATTTTTAAAATCTGTGAGGGCTAGTTTTTACATAAAAATTAAATTATAATTAACCTCTCATAAAATCAGTAATCAAATAGCTAATTAATTTACCTGTTTGGTTACTGTTTTGTATTTCTAAGTCACTTGCGCCTTCACAAATATGTAAGTAGACTACTTTTTTATTTTTAGCAAAAAAGGATACAAATTGTCGAGTTTTAGTGACACTAAATCCAGATGGTGTCATGGCGCTACTTGCAATATTTTGTACCGCATCTAAATCAATTTCAATACCTAATGGTGCGCCTTTTAAAAATTGTTTAGCGCTTTTTATTTCAGTAGTAAAAGTGGTTTCTCTTCTTACATTAATGGCTTCAAAGGTGTTAAAAGCAATGCAATCATGAGTGTTTAATAGGTTATAAATCTTTTTTGAAGTATAATTTTCATGCAATCCAAAAATAAAATAATTACGTAAAAAACCTTCATCCATAGCATAGGAAAACCCGTTTCCAGAATGCCTTCCTTCTAAAGCTCTAAAATCAGAATGGGCATCAAAATTTATAACATTTATAGCTTTGTTTAATGCTAAGGAACTTCCTTTAATATTTCCGTAAGCATTATTGTGCCCACCACCAATTATAATAGGTATTTTACCAGCAGTAATAATGGCGTGAATAATATTAGTAACCTCTTTATCTATTTTAGCCACTAAGCTGTATAATTTTTGTAAATCAGAAGCGTTGGTGTTACTTAAACCTTTTGCCATTTCCATTTCTGCAGTACAATTTAAATACCCTAAAACAAGTATTTTTTTGGCTTTATTAAAACCGTTATTTTGTGTATTTAATAAGCTTTTTAAAGTGTTGTTAAAAGTAGTTTCAGCACCTGTAATACCTTTGTTTGCTTTAATACCAATAGCCTCTTGAATGCCAAATAATACATATTTGGAAGTCGTGTTTTTAATATCCTCAATATAATTAGTAGGAGTTGTTATAAACGTTACTTTTTCACCAAATTTAGTTTCTCCTTTACGTTTGTTTACAAAGGATAGTATTTCTTTTTGGGTATAAACTTTTAATGTAGCCATTATTATC
>CAZSQD010000121.1:0-7752 GCA_964608925.1 uncultured Kordia sp. | reverse complement strand
AAAACGAACGGGAAACGAAGTCGATTTTGTATTGCTTAATTATGGTGGTATCCGCTCTGCAATACCAAAAGGAAATATTACCGCTCGCAACAGTTTTGAAGTGATGCCTTTTGAAAATGAAATGGTTATTGTGGAATTATCTGGCAAAAAAGTGACAGAATTACTTACTTATTTAGCTACTGAAAAAAAAGCGCATCCTATTGCCAATATGCGCTTACAGCTAAAAAACAACACCTATCAAAATGTAATCATTAACAACAAGCCTTTTGACAAAACTAAAAATTACTTTGTGCTTACTTCTGATTATTTACAACAAGGAGGAGATCACATGACGTTTTTTAAAAATGCGATATCTTTATCTAAGATTGACTATAAAATCAGAAACGCAATGATAGATTACTTTAAAAAATCAACCGAAATAAAACCTAACCTTGATAATAGATTTAGCTATGCAAAATAGAAGAAAGTTTATAAAAAATGTAACTGCAAGTACTGCTTTTGTAGGATTAGGAGGTTTATCATTAAGTTCTTTTAATACACCTAAAAATAAACGCATTACCATTTTACATACCAATGATGTGCATAGCCAAATAGAACCACTACCTAACAACCATTACAAATACCCTGGATTGGGAGGTTTTGCTCGTAGAGCCGCACAAATTGATACCATTAGAAAAGAAAACCCACACACCTTATTATTAGATGCTGGTGATATTTTTCAAGGTACACCCTATTTTAATTATTTTGGTGGCGAGTTAGAGTTTAAATTAATGAGTATGTTAGGCTATGATTTGGCTACTTTAGGAAATCACGATTTTGACAACGGTATTGATGGTTTTTACAAACAACTACCCAATGCAAATTTTGATTTTGTGTCCGCTAATTATGACTTTACCAATACTATTTTAGAAGGAAAAGTAAAACCCTATAAAATTTTTATAAAAGATGGGATTAAAATAGGTGTTTTTGGATTGGGTGTAGCACTAGAAGGCTTGGTAACTCCTAAATTATATAAAGAAACAAAATATTTGGATCCCATTACCATTAGTCAAGACATTGTTAAGGAATTAAAGGAAGAACAGCATTGCGATTTAATTATTTGTTTGTCACATTTAGGATATTATTATAAAAAGAGTCCTACTAAAATTTGCGATTTAGAACTCGCCCGTCAAACAAAAGACATTGATCTAATTATTGGAGGACACACACATACCTTATTACCAAAACCTACTATTGAAAAAAATAGTGTTGGCGAAAATGTATTGATTAACCAATGCGGAAAAAGCGGGGTTTATATGGGACAAATTGATTTCTATTTTAGTGCAGATGGTAGTAAAACTGCTAATGGAAAATCAATAATTGTATAAAACATGAAGTATTTAACGACTCTATTTTTAATTTTTATTGGCTTTTTAATTTGGTCTGCCATCAACCCAAAAGAATATTTTACTTGGTTTTTAGAAGTACTCCCTGCTATTATAGGTGTTCTAGTTTTAATAGTTACTTATCAGAAATTTCAATTTACCAATTTAGTGTACACTCTAATTTTAATACATTGTATTATTTTAATTATTGGCGGACATTATACCTATGCCGAAGTACCTTTTTTTGATTGGCTAAAAAATATTTTTAATTTTAGTAGAAACAACTATGACAAAGTAGGGCATTTTGCGCAAGGTTTTGTACCTGCAATGATTACAAGAGAATTGCTGATTAGAAAAAAGGTACTAAACAAAAAAAGTTGGCTCAATTTTATTATTGTAAGCATCTGCTTAGCCATAAGTGCTGCCTATGAATTTATAGAATGGTTTATATCCGTCCAAACTGGTGATGCTGGCGATTCCTTTTTAGGCACTCAAGGCTATATTTGGGACACCCAGTCTGATATGCTTTTGCAACTATTGGTGCAGTTATTGCCGTAATTAGCTTATCAAAAATACACGATAAGCAATTAGCTAAAATAGTATAACGATACTTGACTAAATACAAATTATTTTGTTTTGATTTAGGCTTATGGTTACCTGTTATATTTTTTTTGATTGCGTATCTTTTTTAGTCTTATTTGTTTTGAAGCATCATTTTTAGTTCTACATTTTCCTTTTCAAGTGCACTTAATCTTTTTAAAATTTCTGCATTTATCTTCATTAAAGCCTTGTATTGTTGCTGCTGCTCTTGAATAGCTTTTACAGTTACGGGAATAATTTCGCTATAACGGACCCCTATTTTTTCATTTTTTACTCGTGTATATTGTTTTGGAGAAGCTTCATCTAAAGCTTTCCATGTGTGTGTTTTTACTACTTCTGGTATTATTTTTAATAATTGTTGAGCAGAAAAACCTAAATGAGTTTCCTTTTTATTTTCCGGTATAAGAGTTTCTCCAAACCTATCAGCTTTCCATTGGTAGGAAATTGCTTTTAATTGCATCAACGCATCTAACCCATAATTTATGGCTTTTACATTTTTTTTCAATGTCATATCAGAAGTTACTGTTGGCGCATTCAATAAAAAAATATCTCTCCATTTTCTTGCTGAAGTTCCTAAATCAAATCCTGCATCCGTTAAAGGACCTACATTATCTGAAAATAATGTTTGGCTGGAGTCATCTAAAATATATTCTATAGAACCTATTCCTACCTCTGTACCTGTAGGTGACCCATTGTCAACATCTAAATTATGTGTTGTAGTAGTATTTGCACCTATTGTTACGCTACCTGTTCTATATAATGGGTCTGATTCGGTCAATCCAGACAAAAAACGCCAATCATCATCATGTGCTGTATCTTTCCATACTGCACTCCCTGTTGCATCAGATGTTAAAACTTTTCCATCTGCTTGATTTCCATCTACAATTTTTATAATTGCTGCGTTTAAAATATTTTGAACCAATATATCATCTAAATACATTTCATCTGCACCTACCGAATCAGATCCGTCTTTTTCATACGACCAACGTAATGTATGTGCACCTGTGGTTAATGGATATGACAAACTTACAAATGTGGAACTATTTAATCCTCCACCAGTTTGATCCACTCCATCAATATAAAAAAGCATTGTATCAAAAACATCTTCGGAATCTGTTTTATAAAAAAAGGAAACATTAGCACCTCCTGGAGATACTACATTTACAGTTGTTTCTATCCAACTCACTTGACTATCTCCTATATTCCCTGATTTAACAGCTACAGTCCCTGTATTAAATTGACCTGCGGTTGTAGTAATTGACCAATTGGAATCACCTCCTGTAGTAAATGGCGCTAATGTACTATCCTCAAAACCATCATTTAATAAAATAGGAGTAGGTATAGCTGTATCTTCAACATGCAACAATGTAGTAGGACTATTAGTTCCTACTCCTACATTTCCTGAATTTGCATTATACATATCTGTTCCTGAAATTACCCAATCATTATCCGCACTATTTAAAAGTGCCCATTTAGTACCATCCCAATAATAGAATCCTTTAATTACGTCAGCAACTACTACATTGTTTATACTATTGTACTTTCTACCAAAGCACCTCCTTGAGGGTTTATAACAGTAGTAACATCTGTAGTTCCTGTTAAACTTACTCTTGGTATTAAAACCCCTGAATTTCCGCTCTCAATTTCGAAAGCTGCGTTTGGAGTTGTAGTTCCTATTCCTACTTGAGCAGATATATTCATTGATACAATACCAAAAATGGTGATCATTATTTTTTTCATTTTACATGATTTTGATTAGTTTTAAGCAATTTTACAAAAAACCATCTTTTATAAAATGTCAAATTATAATATCACACACGTTATTTTACAACTAAACAGCCGTTTTTTTATTACAAATTTTTACATATAAAACCATATCTTCAAAATTAAAACCAATAAACAAAAGAGATTAGGGTAAGTTAAATTGCAATTTGCCCTATTTTTTTTCATCTCTACTTGACGATATTGTCATAATATTTAATCAAATTCGTTTTTTCTTGTATTTTAGCACTATGAATATCATTTTAACTGCTCAACTTATTATTAGTTTATTTATCATATTGATATTATATAGACAAGAAGATAGTTTAAAACATCAATCTGAAAAAATACTTTTTTACTATTTAATTCTATTAATGCTTAGGTCATTTATTGAATTAATGAGTAATAACATTGAGTATATTAGTAAAGTTCCATACATTATTTTCATTAATCAATCTACTTATTTATTAGATGCATTTTTCATTTATTTATACGTCAAAGTTTTAAAACAGGAAAAAATATCAAATATCAAAACACTCCTATTACTACTTCCTTTTATTATCATGTCTATTTTATCTACAAGGAATGCTCTATCTTATGAGAAGACAGAGTTAATTAATCAAATAATTTATTTAGATCAAAATCAACGATCAGAATGGAATAGTATTGAAATAACTTATTTTATACTTGTTATTATTTACAATTTATCTATATATATCTATTCTCTATTTTTATTTAAATCAAATTCAAGCGCATTAGAAAAATCTATTTCTGAAAAAAATGATTTATCATATTCATGGCAAAAAATGTTTATGAATAGTTGGTTTTTACTTTTTTTTATTCCTTTTATTTTTGCTTTTATTAGTCATTATAATGGTAATAATAATCGGAAAATTTATTTTTTAATTTTTTCTGTATGCACATTAATCATGACTTTTATTTTAGGGTTAAAAAAAATAAATCTAAAATATGAAGAACTGAAATTATCACATGAGGCTGTTTCTCTTAAAAAAATAATTAACATCAATAATAAATACGGCACTTTAAAATTAGATACTAAAAAAACTACCGAATTAAAACATAAAATAGCACCTTTATTTTTAGATAGGGAAGTTATTTTAAATTCTAAATTAAATTTAGCGTGGTTTTCTAACCTAATTAATGAAAAACCGTATGTTATATCTCAATTTATCAACTCAACACACAATATGAGTTTTCAAGAGTATGTAAATACGCTACGTATTAATTTATCAAAAGAGATGCTCAAGAAAAATCCTGATTACAAAATAATTCACATTGCTCTTGATTGCGGATATAATTCAAGAGAAATTTTTAACCGACAGTTTAAAAAGATAACAGGTATAACTCCTTCTCAATTTAAAAGCAAATAAAAAACTATCAAAAACGGGAGCTTTTGTAATTTCAAACGGGGTCTAGTCCTCATCTCAACCACCTATTTTATTGATTAAGTTTAAATACTGTTGATATTTGTTTCAATATTAATCATTAAACGAATATTATGAAAAATTTAATTGTAGCGGCAGCTTTATGTATGAGTACCTTTTTATTTGCACAAGAAAGTGCAAGTTCCAATAGAGGAATTTTAACCTTTAAAACCGAAACGGTAGATTATGGAACCATTAATCAAAATGAAGACGGTAAACGAATCTTTACTTTTAAAAACACAGGAAACGCTCCCATTGTTATTACCAAAGTAAAAGGAAGTTGCGGTTGTACGGTAGCTACAAAACCTAACCATCCAATACTACCCAATGAAACTGCCGAAATTGGAGTAAAATACGACACCAAACGTGTTGGTGCATTTTCCAAAACAATTACCATTACTTCAAATGCTGTACAAAATAGCAGGATGCTACGTATTAAAGGTATTGTTAAAAAACACGAAACTACGGTTGCTATAGTTCAATAGTTTTTAAAAAAACAATTATTAAGAGGTTGCCTATTTATCAGGTAACCTCTTTTACCTTTTGTAAAACATCTAGTGATTAGGTTTTATTTCGTCTACTATGGCATAGCACAACACAGTGCAAAACCTCTTGACTATCTTCTCTTTCATTCAATATATTTTATTACCTTGTACAGTATATGCAGCAAACTATTATTTACATTTTACTATTTTTAAGCATTCCAGTAAATGCACAGTTTCATTTTTCCGGAAAAGTTAATGACACCTACAAGAATGCAACTGCCTATTTGAGTATTGTAGACAATTACAATCAAACACATTTGTTTTTAGCGGAGCAAATACTACAAGAAAGTAAAATTGATAGTATAGGTGAATTTCATTTTAAAGGTGATTTTTTAAGTAGTAATTCCAATATTTACAACATTCATATTGATAATTGCCATACAGATATTAACGACTATAAACACCTACTAAACCACTGTGAGGAGAGTAAAAACATCCTTTTTATTTCGAATAATACTGATGTAATTCATTTTCCTCTAAACAGTTTAAATCAAGTATTCTGCGAAAGTATAAATGGCAAACCACATACACAATCCATACAAAAAATAGATTCACTACAAGATGAACTCTTTAGTAATTTACCGTATAATACAAATGATAAGCAACGAAACATTACGTATAAAAGCAGTTTTGAAGCACTGCAACAATTTAGCAAATCATTAAACAACCCGCTTGCCGAACTATATACCTACCAAGTATATGCCAATAATGAGTCTATTTATCATTCTTTTTATGTAGAAGATTTAAAAACAGCTACCTATTATTTAAACCTATTAGTACAATTAAAGAAATACCATCCAAAATACGCACAACAATTACAACAAAATTTAATTCAGGATCAATACCCTTTACTTGAAACTAAAAAAAACAACTATAAAACCATTGCAATGGTTTTAGGAATCTTATTTTTAGCTTCAATGTTGTTAAATTTCTTCTTTTTTAAAAAACACCAAATACCAAAAAAGGTAAAAACAAACTACAAAAATACACTTACCCCGCAAGAGCAAAAAATATTAGAATTAATGCACAACAAGCTAACCAATAAAGAAATTGCAACCTCTTTATTTATTAGTGTAAGCACGGTGAAAACACATATCAATAATATTTATTCTAAATTAAATATCAACTCAAGAAAAGATATTGATGGTTTTTTTTGAAAAAAACAGCAATTGATAGTTAAAAAGGTGAATGGTAAATAATTTCATATCCCTTATATTACCGTTAAAGCCTTTCTCTATATATTTCATATTTTGGTATAATATTTGTAATTTTGAATTTTCTAATAATCAATTATAAAACTATAAACAATGAAACAATTTTTAATTACCCTAAGCTTTATTTTTACTTTTAACATGGTCTCGGCACAAAAAGTAAATATAAATGAGAAAACTTATAAAGTTAAAAACGAAAAAATACTGGTAGACGGAAAAGATATTACCAATACTTTAACTCCAGAAGAGGCTACATTAATTTTTTCAAAAGCAACAGAGGAACGTGCTTTAATAGCTAAAAAAAAACGCACCAAAGCTATTGAGAAAAAAGAAAAAAATGCTGAAAAGCGTGAAAAAGAAGCTATAAAAAGAGAAAAAAACGCAGAAAAAAGAGCTGCTACAGAAGCAAAAGATGCTAAAAAAAATGCGAAAGCGGCTGAAAAACGTGCAAAGGAAAGTGCCAAGGCTGAAGAGAAAAAAATTAAAGCAGAAGAAAAAGCAAAAAAAGTAGCGGATAAAAAACGTAAAAAGGCTGAAAAAGCAGCAAAAAAAGAGCAAAAGAAAGTCGCAAAACGTAAAAAAGCACAAGCTAACGTAAATAAAGCTAACGCTAAATTAGAAAAGGTAGAGAAAAAAATTGCTAAATTAAAACGTAAAGGAAAACTATCTCCTGTTGATGAAGCTAAATGGCAAGAGAAAATTACCAAATTAAAAGCAGCAGTTAGTAAAGCTACTAAGAAATTAAGAAAATTGTAATACTTTTTTTCTTAAAAACTTTAATTCAAGTAGTAAATGCAACTTTTCGAGGATTAGATTATTATAATTA
>CAZSQD010000120.1:0-7753 GCA_964608925.1 uncultured Kordia sp. | reverse complement strand
ACTGTGCATTGGATGAGTTAAAACAAGTGATTGCTAAAGTAGATGTAATTACAATTAATGATGAAGAAGCACGTCAATTATCTGGAGAATACTCTTTAGTAAAAGCAGCGCGTGTAATTGCTAAAATGGGACCTCAATATGTAGTGATTAAAAAAGGAGAACATGGTGCTTTGTTATTTCATAATGATGATGCCTTTTTTGCACCCGCATTACCATTAGAAGAGGTTTTTGACCCAACAGGAGCAGGAGATACTTTTGCAGGTGGTTTTACAGGTCATATTGCAAGTACAGGTAATGTTTCTTTTGAAAACATGAAAAATGCCATTATACAAGGTTCAAATTTAGCTTCCTTTTGTGTAGAAAAATTTGGAACAGAGCGCATGGAAAATCTTTCACAACAAGAAATAAAAAGTCGCTTGCTACAATTTAAGCAATTAACACAATTTGATATAAAATTAGATTAAAAACTACGCGCTGAAAATTCAGTGCGTTTTTTCATACACAACACACAACTACAATTATGAGTGATGCACTAAAACACGAATGCGGTATCGCATTAATTAGATTAAAAAAACCTTTAGCGTTTTACAAAAAAAAGTACGGTACCGCTTTTTATGGGGTAAATAAAATGTACTTAATGATGGAAAAACAGCACAACCGTGGTCAAGACGGTGCAGGTTTTGCTAGCATTAAATTAGACATGAAACCGGGTGACCGTTACATTAGTAGAGTACGCTCTAACCAACAATCACCTATACAAGATGTTTTTGCGCAAATTAATGATCGTATCAATACGGCATTGCAAAACAATCCTGAATTAGCTAATGATATTGACAAGTTAAAAAAGGAAGTGCCATATATAGGAGAGGTACTTTTAGGGCATGTACGTTATGGTACTTTTGGTAAAAATAGCGTAGAAAGTGTACACCCATTTTTACGTCAAAACAATTGGATGCACCGTAACTTAATTGTTGCAGGTAATTTTAATATGACCAATGTAAATCAATTATTTGATGAGCTAGTGCAATTGGGGCAACACCCAAAAGCACAAGCAGATACCGTGACTATTATGGAAAAAATTGGTCACTTTTTAGATGATCAAGTAGATGCTTTGTATCAAGAATTAAAAGAAAAAGGGCTCTCAAAAGTAGAAGCCTCTCCAGAAATTGCTGCACGTTTAAACGTAGCTGAAATTTTGAAAGAATCTTCTAAAAAATGGGATGGTGGTTATGCTATGGCAGGAATGATTGGTCATGGTGATGCATTTGTATTGCGTGATCCAGCAGGTATTAGACCCGCATATTACTATCAAGATGATGAAATAGTGGTAGTAGCTTCAGAACGCCCTGTAATACAAACCGTATTTAATGTTGACTTTGAAGATGTAAAAGAATTAGATCCAGGTAAAGCTATTATTGTTAAAAAAGATGGTACAACCACTATTGAAGAAATTATTGAACCTTTAGAAAAAAAGGCATGTTCTTTTGAGCGTATTTATTTTTCAAGAGGTAGTGATCAAGAAATTTATCAGGAACGTAAGGAGTTAGGTGGATTGTTGTTTCCTCAAATAATGAAATCTGTAGGAGATGATTTAGAAAACTCGGTATTTTCTTTTATACCTAATACCGCAGAAACATCTTATTACGGGATGATTCAAGAAGGAGAACGTGTTTTAAATACTCAAAAATTAAAAGCTTTACTTTTAGAAGAAAATAAAGCATCTGAAAAAATTGAAGCCATATTGGCGAAGTCATTACGTACCGAAAAAATTGCTATAAAAGATGCCAAATTACGCACTTTTATTACGGATGATGATAGTAGAGATGATTTGGTAGCTCATATATATGACATTACATATGGTTCTGTAAAACCAACTGACAACTTGGTTATTATTGATGATAGTATTGTAAGAGGGACTACATTAAAAATGAGTATCTTGAAAATGATGGATCGTTTGAATCCTAAAAAGATAATCATTGTATCCTCGGCCCCACAAATACGTTACCCTGATTGTTATGGTATAGATATGGCAAACTTAGAAGGTTTAGTAGCTTTTAGAGCTATGTTGGCCTTGTTGGAAGATGATAATGCAAAACATTTATTAAAAGAAGTATATGATAAATGTATAAAGCAAATAAATTTACCAGATACAGCGGTTAAAAACTTTGTAACAGAATTGTATGATAGGTATACACAAGTGCAAATTTCTAAAAAAATAGCAGAACTATTAAGTGATGTAACTATTAATGCTGAAGTAGATATTATATACCAAACGGTAGAAAACCTACATAAAGCATGTCCTAAAAATTTAGGAGACTGGTATTTTACAGGAGATTATCCAACACCAGGAGGTAATAGAGTGGTAAACAAAGCTTTTATTAACTTTTTTGAAGGTAATAAAGAGCGCGCTTATTAATACAGGAGTGGAATGACTCAATCAATTTATTATAGAAAGCTTAATCTTTAAAAGATTAAGCTTTTTGTATTAAAAGATAAGCGTTTATATTGCAAAAACAACTGTTTTTTTGAATACAATTGCCGTTTAACAAATATATAGGTAGTTCATCGAAAAAATATGGTCATTCCAAATCACCCAAGTATATTAGCGGTACCATAACATAAGTTAAGTTAAGTTCATGGTAGATTTGGGGCAAAAAAGGAAAGCGTAAGCTTTCCTTTTTTATTTAGTACTATTTTAATATACTGTTTTTAAATCTCAAACTTTTTCTTTTGCGTTAGTACGTAAACGGAATATCCTTTTTACAATTTAAGGTTTGTTTTGTTTTCCTAAAAAAGCGACTTTAGAAGCTATTTTTAGAGCTTTACAAAACTACTTAAATGTAAAAAGATAGGAGTTGAAGTACGTTAAAACGCCCTAAAACACATTATTTTTAAAAATAAAATTTTTTTTTGTAACCTTTTTTAAAATGTGTACGTATAACTATATGCACAGGCACATAATACTATAACACACATACAATATGAGACAACTTAAAATCACCAAGCAGGTTACTAATAGAGAAACTGCATCATTAGATAAATATTTACAAGAAATTGGAAAAGTTGACTTAATTACTGCTGATGAAGAAGTAGAATTAGCACAACGTATTAAAGCAGGAGATCAAGTGGCTTTAGAAAAGTTGACTAAAGCTAATTTACGTTTTGTAGTATCCGTAGCAAAACAATACCAAAATCAAGGTTTAACCTTACCAGATTTAATTAACGAAGGTAATTTAGGTTTAATAAAAGCCGCAAAACGTTTTGATGAAACACGTGGTTTTAAATTTATTTCGTACGCTGTTTGGTGGATTAGACAATCTATTTTACAAGCATTAGCAGAACAATCTCGTATTGTACGTTTACCATTAAATAAAATTGGTTCTATTAATAAAATTAATAAAACCTACGCCTTTTTAGAGCAAGCTCATGAACGTGTGCCGTCTCCAGCAGAAATTGCTAAGGAGTTAGATATGACTATTAGTGATGTTAAAGAGTCCATGAAAAATTCGGGTCGTCACGTATCAATGGATGCACCTTTAGTTGAAGGGGAAGATTCAAATTTATATGATGTATTGCGTTCTGGAGAATCTCCAAACCCTGATCGTCAGTTATTAATAGAGTCGTTACAAACAGAAATTGGACGTGCATTAGAAACATTAACTCCTCGTGAGGCAGATGTAGTACATTTGTACTTTGGTTTAGGTGAACAACACCCTATGACTTTAGAAGAAATTGGAGAAACGTTTGATTTAACAAGAGAGCGTGTGCGTCAAATTAAAGAGAAAGCAATTAGACGATTAAAACATACGTCTCGTAGTAAAATATTAAAAACTTATTTAGGATAAACCCTATTACCCCAAACGAAACAGCATTACGATTATCGCTTTTGCGGAAAATATAATCTGTTCGTTTTTTGATTGATGAAAGAACCCTCGGCTGATTACCGAGGGTTCACTTTTTATCAATAATTGGCTTTTTAAAGTTTATTACGGAGCAATATAACTAAGTATTAAATGAGTGTGTCCAAATGTTATCAATTGAATAATTAAAGTGATAGTCTTTTATTTTTTTTAATCTATTTTAACAGATCCCCAGTTTTCACCTGTTTTAATACGGTGTAATTGCATTTCAGAAACACCAAATTGCTTAGCTATTATTTTTAAACGTGTTTTTCTGTTTGGGTCAAACAGCTTTTTCTTAATCATACGTACTCTGCCTTCAGTAAGTTTAGAATAGGTAATTACACGCCCAGGACCTTTATAAATTGGGTTTTTAAATTGGTGTTGCTCTTTCTCAAAAGTAGTTGCCCATTGTAAATTATGAATATTATTATTGTTTTTATCATAATCTAGATGAATGACATACTTGTGCTTGTCTGATGGTTTTTTTAAAAAAGCTTCTGCCGCTAATTTGTGTATATATCTAGCTGTTTTTTTACCACTTTTTTGAGTTAAAGGAATGCGTAAATAACCTTGTACGGCAAATAGTTTAATGACCTGACCATACTTAGTATCTACCTTAAAGCTTTTTGCTCTTCCGTGATTAGAAATTTGATATTTTTCTTTTTCGCAAATGGTATCAGGAAAAATGATATCCTCCCACTCTTCATTCCAATGATTATCTTCCATGGGTACTATAATTTTTTAGGGTATTACAAAGATAAGAAAAATATGTAAACCGTATCATGCCAAGTGTTTGGTTGTTTTTAATAAAACAATGTCTAATTTAGATGGATTCTAAATTATTTTTCTGAATAAGTTTTTAACTTTATACGCGACTACAGAAATCATAAGTATTATTTAAACAATGGAAGAACATATTGTAATTATTGGTAACGGAATATCAGGTATTACCTGTGCACGCCATATTAGAAAAAATAGCAACAAAAAAATCACTGTAATTTCTGGTGAAACTGAATATTTTTTTTCCCGTACCGCATTAATGTACGTGTATATGGGACATCAAAAATTTGAACATACACAACCCTATGAAAATTGGTTTTGGAAAAAAAACCGAATCAATTTAATAAAGCAGTATGTATCAGAAGTTCAAACTGATACCAATACACTGATTTTTCAAAATGGAGATACACTTTCTTATGATAAATTAGTAATTGCAACAGGGTCTAAGCCCAATAAATTTGGTTGGCCTGGGCAAGATTTAGACGGAGTAATGGGAATGTATCATAAACAAGATTTAGAAAATATTGAAAAATATTCTGAAAACTGTAAACGTGCTGTAATTGTTGGAGGTGGTTTAATTGGTATTGAAATGGCAGAAATGTTGCGTAGTCGGAACATTCCAGTAACCTTTTTAGTTAGAGAAAACAGTTTTTGGAATGGTGTTTTACCTATGGAAGAATCAGCAATGATTAATCGGCATATTTTAGAACATCATATTGATTTGCATTTGGGTTATAATTTAAAAGAAATTAGAGCAGGTGAAAATGGAAAAGTAAAATCTATTGTAATTACAGAAACCGAAGAAGAAGTAGCTTGTAGTTTAGTAGGCTTAACTGCGGGAGTATCGCCTAATATCAATTTCATAAAAACCTCTAAAATTGAAACCAATAGAGGAGTTTTAGTTGATAGAAATTTGCAAACCAATATTAAAAACATATATGCTATTGGTGATTGTGCAGAGCAACATCAGGCTATTGGCAGCAGACGAAATATAGAAGCTGTTTGGTACACTGGACGCATGATGGGGGAAACTTTAGCACAAACGCTTTGTGGAAATGAAAAACAATACAAACCAGGTAATTGGTTTAATTCGGCTAAATTTTTAGATATTGAGTACCAAACTTATGGTTGGGTTTGGGCAAAACCTAAGCCCGAAGAAACTCATTTTTATTGGGAACATAAAAGTGGTAAAAAAAGTATTCGTTTGGTGTACAATACACAAACCAATGTGTTTTTAGGGATGAATGTTTTTGGAGTACGTATGCGTCATGCTGTAGTTGACAAATGGTTAACCAAGCAAAAAGATATTTATGAAGTGGTATCTCTTTTAAAAGATGCTAATTTTGATCCCGAATTTTACACGCAATATGAAGCGGAAATTGTAGCGAAATTTAATCAAGAAAATAACACTAATATTCAGGTGCAAAAAAGAAATTGGAAACGCATTTTAAATCTTTCAAAATAAAAAATGGAATCAAAACATACAAGTTATTCAATTTCAAATCCGCATAAAATAGATTTAGACGGTATTCAAAAAACAAGTTTTGGATCAGCTATATTAGGAGTACTGCTTTTAGCGGCAGCACTTTTAGGGGTACAGTTTCCAAATACAGGTTTGGTAGTAATCCTATCTTTAAGTTTAATTGTAGTAGGTACCGCTATTTATGCACGTCGCACTTATTTATTGCAGCCAGAAGGTATTAAAAATAACCACGTATGGTTTAATCCTTTAACCTGTAGAGGTGTTTGGGCTTGGGTGTTGGCTATTATTTTAACCTCATTTTATATTGTGCTGTATTGGTTTCCGCACTATTTAGGATTACAAACAGGAACACAAGGGGCTAATGAAGGATTAATTGCTTTTTTTGATTCGTTAAGTATTGCATTACACGGTAAAGATGCTAGTCAATGGTTTGTATATGGTACTTTATATACCGTTTTAATTGTAGGTTTAGGTATAAAATTTATATACAAATATCGCCATAACAAGTATCAGGTAATTCGTACAACGGTAGTTATGAGTTCACAAGTGCTTTTTGCGTATGTGATACCCGAAATTTTAGCGGCTTTAAACTTAAATGATGCAACCAATGCACAAGGAAAATATATAGGATGGTATGATACCGACTTAAAAAATGTGTGGCCTTTAGATTATGATTTTTTTAATAAATGGCATTTAGATGCTATGCAAGCACCCGATTATCAACCACTAGGAATGACCTATTTAATTTGGGGAATTGTGCTATTTTTAGTAGTAACCCCGTTTTTATCTTATTTAGTAGGGAAACGATGGTATTGCTCTTGGATTTGTGGTTGTGGAGGTTTAGCCGAAACCGCAGGAGATTCATTCAGACAACTATCGTCTAAAAAATTATCCGCTTGGAAATTGGAACGTTGGATGATTCATTTAGTAATGGTATTTGTGTTTGTAATGACAGCTGCAACTTTATACGGTTATTTTGCCAATACAGGAAGTGTTTTTGGATTGAGTATTTATACCTATTTTCAAAAACCGTATGGGTTTTTAATAGGAGCTGCTTTTTCAGGAGTGGTAGGAGTTGGTTTTTATCCGCTTTTAGGAAGTAGAGTTTGGTGCAGGTTTGGTTGCCCAATGGCAGGATATATGGGTTTATTTCAGCGGTTTAAATCGAAATTTAGAATTACCACTAACGGTGGGCAATGCATATCTTGCGGTAACTGTTCCACGTATTGTGAACAAGGTATTGATGTACGTTCTTATGCGCAAAAAGGACAAAACATAGTACGTGCAAGCTGTGTAGGTTGTGGAGTATGTAGTGCGGTTTGCCCACGTGGTGTTTTAAAGCTAGAAAACGCACCAAATGATGATGCAACACGTTATATTGAGCCTGAAGTAATTTTAGGTAATGACATAGATTTAATGAAATTTTTAGATAAGTAATAATGAAAAAAGTAATTGTAATTTTAGTATTTACAACTGGCGTTTCTTCTTGCAGGCCCAGATATATGCGTTGTCCAAAAAATAGACGTTGTGTTGAAATGAAAATTAAACAACACTTTAATTCAAGTAGTAAATGCAACTTTTCGAGGAT
>CAZSQD010000119.1:0-7756 GCA_964608925.1 uncultured Kordia sp. | reverse complement strand
GTGTTCTTTATTTTCGTAATGGCTATCGTCCTACGATTTATACCGCTACTTTACCTCTAATAATTGGATGCGGATTGTAATTTACCAACTCAAAATCTTCAAAAGTAAAATCTTCTATATTGGTAATATCTGGGTTCATTTTCATGGTTGGTAAATCACGTAACTCACGTGATAACTGTAAATCAATTTGTTCTTTATGGTTATTATAAATATGTGCATCACCAAAAGTATGAATAAATTCTCCTGCTTCTAAACCGCAAACTTGTGCAATCATCATAGTAAACAATGCATACGAAGCAATATTAAAAGGCACGCCTAAAAAAATATCGGCACTACGCTGGTAGAGTTGACAAGACAGCTTACCGTTAGCTACATAAAATTGAAAAAAGGCATGACACGGTGGTAATGCCGCTTTATTATTTGCAACGTTTTCACTAAAAGAAACCGAAGTATCTGGCATAACGGATGGGTTCCAAGCACTTACCATCATGCGTCTACTATCTGGATTATTTTTTATGGTTGCAATTACATTTTGCAATTGATCAATATCATCACTATTCCAATTGCGCCATTGATGTCCATAAACAGGACCTAAATCGCCATTATCATCTGCCCAAGCATCCCAAATTTTAACGCCATTATCTTGCAAATATTTAATATTAGTATCGCCTTTTATAAACCAAAGTAACTCGTATATTATTGATTTTAAGTGTAATTTTTTTGTGGTTACCATTGGGAAACCCTCACTTAAATCAAATCGCATTTGATAGCCAAAAACACTTTTTGTTCCGGTTCCTGTTCTATCTTCTTTTTCGTTTCCGTTAGCTAAAACGTGTTGTACTAAATCTAAATATTGTTTCATTTTCCCCTCTTCCGTCTTCCCAAAAGGAAGAAACTTTTTTTGTTAAAATTATAATTCTATTTGTTTTTCCCCTAAGGGGAAATATCCGAAGGATAATGGGCATTACCCAATAATCATCCCTGCAATAGTTGCTGATATTAACGAGGCAATTGTACCTCCAATTAAAGCTTTCATTCCGAACTCTGATAAGGTTTTACGTTGCCCTGGTGCTAATGAACCAATACCTCCAATTTGAATACCTATAGATGCAAAATTAGCAAAACCACACAACATATAAGTTGCCATAATTACCGATTTATTATAGGTTAAATGTGTTGCGCTTGCCATATTTTTTAATTCGGCCAACTGTATATATCCTACAAATTCACTTGCTGCTAACTTGATTCCTAATAATTGACCCATCATCATCATATCTTCTTTTGCAATACCAATTAACCACATTAAAGGCGCAAAAATAGTACCCAAAATTGCTTCTAAAGATAGTTTTGCATACGGTGTATGAGCCACCATCCAATCATTAAACGTAGTCATGTCTCCAACCCAACCTAAAATACCATTTATCATAGCAATAAATGCTACAAAAACCAATAACATTGCTCCTACATTTACGGCTAACTTTAACCCTTCGGTAGTACCGTTTGCAATGGCATCTAAAAAGTTAGATCCTATTTTTTCTGAAGATACTTTTACATCGGTATTTACTGCTTCCATTTGTGGAAATAGAATTTTTGAAATCACAATTGCTCCTGGTGCTGCCATTACAGATGCTGCTAATAAGTGCTTTGCAAATTTTAATCGCAATACAGGGTCATCTCCTCCTAAAAAACCAATATACGCTGCTAATACAGCTCCTGCTACGGTAGCCATACCACCAATCATCACCAAAAGCATTTCGGACTTATTCATTTTTTCTAAATAGGCTTTAATTAACAAAGGTGCTTCGGTTTGTCCTAAAAAAATATTACCGGCAACACTTAAACTTTCTGCTCCAGATATTTTTAAAACTTTAGTCAATACTAATGCCATTAATTTTACTACTTTTTGAATAATACCCAAATAAAATAAAATAGAGGTTAATGCCGAGAAAAACAAGATGGTTGGTAGTACTTGAAACGCAAAAATAAATCCGTATGTTTTCATATCCATAAAACCACCAAATAAAAATTCACTACCAGATCGCGTAAAGTCTAATGCTTTTACAAACACTTGCCCTACACCTTCAAATATGGTTTGAATAAAAGACACTTTTAAAACTCCAATTGCTATAATTAGCTGAAATGCCAAACCAATTGCTACTGTTTTCCAGTCAATTCCTTTTTTATTACTACTAAATAAAAAGGCAACAAACAATAAACTTATCATTCCTAAAACGCCACGCCATAATGACGTTAATGAGAAACCTTGACTCGGTTTTATCACATCTACTGTTGATGTAATAACGGATGTTTCTTGAGCTAATTCCTGTCCAAAAGTTACGGTTACCAGTAGTAACGCTGCAATAATAAGTGTTTTTTTCATTAGTCTATTTTTTATGCTTTTCTTTTTGAAATTTCATCTCTAATTTTAGCTGCAGTTTCATAATTTTCATTTACTACTGCTTCTTGCAATGTTGTGTTTAATTCTTGTAATGATAAATGTGCCAAATTATTTGTATCCGCATTTGTATCTTCTTCCGTTTCAAAAACAATATCACTTAATACATCTTCAGGGTCAGCTTCCGTATTTGGTTTTTTAGCAATATCTAAATACACACCTGCCTTATCTAAAATGTTTTTATACGTAAAAATAGGCGCTGTAAAACGTAACGCTAATGCTATAGCGTCTGAAGTACGGGCATCTATAATTTCTTCAATACCATCACGCTCACAAATTAAACTGGAATAGAAAATACCATCTACTAATTTATGAATAATTACTTGTTTTACAATTATCGAAAACCGATCTGCAAAACTTTTAAACAAATCATGTGTTAATGGACGTGGTGGTTTTATTTCTTTTTCTAAGGCTATAGCTATAGATTGTGCTTCAAAAGCACCTATTACAATTGGTAACTTACGATCGCCATCTACCTCATTTAAAATTAAAGCATACGCTCCATTTTGAGTTTGACTGTAGGATATACCTTTTATGTTTAATTTTACTAAACTCATTTAGTTTATTCAAAAATTGAAAAATTAAAAAACTGACCGAAATCAATTTTCGTCTATAATAAAAAGGACTATCTAAATTTAAGGACGGTTTGTCAAAAAATTTAGATAGCCCTTTTATGGGTACAATTTATAAAAAATTTATGCGTTTTGTACTTTAAAAGCCTTTAATTTTTCAATTAAGGCAGGCACTACTTCAAAAGCATCTCCTACAACACCATAATCAGCTGCTTTAAAGAAAGGTGCTTCGGCATCCGTATTAATTACTACTTTTACTTTTGATGCACTTACTCCTGCTAAATGCTGTATTGCTCCAGAAATACCAATTGCAATATATAAATTTGCGGCTACTGGTTTTCCTGTTTGCCCTACGTGTTCACTATGTGGACGCCATCCTAAATCAGAAACTGGTTTAGAACAAGCTGTTGCTGCTCCTAAAACAGAAGCTAACTCTTCTATCATTCCCCAGTTTTCAGCGCCTTTTAAACCTCTACCTGCAGATACTACAATTTCGGCATCAGCAATAGTTACCACTCCTGTTGCTTGATCAACTGCAGTTACTTTTGTAGCTAAATGTGCATCATTTATAGTCGGCTCAAAAGATTCTTCCGTAGTACTTACTGCATTTTCTTTTAACCCATAAGCATTTTTAGCCAAGGCAATAACTTTAGTTTCACTCGTAATTTCAGTACTACTAAATGCTTTATTAGAAAAAGCACTTCTTTTTACTGTAAAAGGTGATGTATTTTCTGGTAACGCAACCACATTAGAGGCATAACCAGCATTTAAATTACCTGCTGCTAAAGCCGCAATATATTTACTATCCGTTCCCGAAGAGAAAATGATTACTTTTGCGCCTTCTTTTTCGGCAGATTGTTGCACTACTGAAGCGTACGCTTTTGCATTAAATTTTTCTAAATTAGTGTTGTTTACGTTTAATACTTTAGCTACTCCGTATTGAGAAATAGCATTTGTATCATTTGCGTTAATTGCAACAGCTGTTACTGTTGTACTTAACATATTTGCTACTTCTTTTGCATAAGATGCAATTTCTAAAGTGGCTTTATTAAATTTTCCGTTGTTTGATTCGGCGAATATTAAAACTGACATTTCTTTTAAATTAAATGATTAAAAAATTAAATGATTAAAAAATCATTTCACGATTTAGATTACTTTAGCTTCGTTGTGTAATAAACTAATTAACTCATCTAAGTTATCAGCATTTACCATTTTACAAGCTCCTTTTTCTGATGGTTTTGTAAATTTCACTGCTTTTGTTTGCGCTTCACCTCCAACAGCTTCAACCACTGTTAATGGTTTTTTACGTGCCATCATAATCCCTCTCATGTTTGGTATACGTAAATCACTTTCTCCTACCAATCCTTTTTGACCTCCTACAATTAAAGGTAAAGTTGTTGTTAAGGTTTCTGTACCGCCATCAATTTCTCTAATTGCAGTAGCATTAGCACCTTCAACCTCTAAAGAAACACAGGAATTTACAAAATTACTATCTGTAAAACTTGCTAATAACCCAGGAACCATTCCGCCGTTATAATCTAATGATTCTTTACCAGCAATTATCAAATCGTAATTACCATTCTTTACTACCTCAGCTAATTGTTTTGCAACAAAAAAACCATCCGTAGCTTCTGCATTTACTCTAATAGCACTATCTGCTCCAATAGCCAAGGCTTTACGTAAGGTAGGTTCTGTTTCAACACCCCCCACATTTACTACAGTAACTGTTGCTCCTTGTTTTTCTTTAAAAAACATAGCTCGTGTTAATCCAAACTCATCATTTGGGTTAATTACAAATTGCACTCCGCTGCTATCAAATTTAGCATCTCCATCAGTAAAATTTATTTTTGATGTAGTGTCTGGTACGTGACTAATACACACTAATATATTCATATTGTTATACTTTAATTAAGTTTAAATTTTTGCGATGCTAATATAGTGATTATTTTAATAAAATTTATTATGCACGCATAGTAAATTTTTTATTTTTTACACCTTTATATTTACTGATTTACCTATTTTTGTAATCTTACAAGAAAATTAAAGATTATCATGAGAACAATTCAATTTAGAGAAGCTATTTGCGAAGCAATGAGTGAAGAAATGCGCAGAGACGAAAGTGTGTATTTATTAGGGGAAGAAGTTGCTGAGTACAATGGTGCTTACAAAGCATCTAAAGGAATGCTTGATGAGTTTGGTGCAAAAAGAATTATTGATACTCCCATTGCTGAACTTGGTTTTGGTGGTATTGCGGTAGGGTCTACCATGACAGGTAACCGCCCTATTGTTGAATATATGACCTTTAACTTTTCTTTAGTTGGTATTGATCAAATTATAAATAATGCAGCTAAAATACGTCAAATGTCTGGTGGGCAGTTTAATTGCCCAATCGTTTTTAGAGGACCTACAGGTTCTGCTGGTCAATTAGGAGCAACACATTCACAAGCTTTTGAAAACTGGTTTGCCAACACTCCTGGGTTAAAAGTAATTGTACCTTCAAACCCTTATGATGCAAAAGGCTTATTAAAAGCGGCAATTAGAGATAATGATCCTGTAATTTTTATGGAATCAGAGCAAATGTATGGAGATAAAGGTGAAGTGCCAGATGGCGAATATATTTTACCTATTGGTGTTGCTGATATTAAACGAAAAGGTACCGATGTAACCATTGTTTCTTTTGGTAAAATTATAAAAGAAGCTTACAAAGCTGCTGATCAATTAGAAAAAGACGGCATTAGTTGTGAAATTATTGATTTAAGAACTATTAGACCTTTGGATAAGGATTGCATTATTGAATCGGTTAAAAAAACAAACCGTTTGGTAATTTTAGAAGAATCTTGGCCTTACGGTAATATTTCTACCGAAATTACATACATTATTCAAAACGAAGCTTTTGATTATTTAGACGCACCCATACAGCGTATTAATACTGCAGATACACCAGCACCCTATTCTCCAACTTTATTGAAAGAATGGTTGCCAAATGATCAAGATGTAGTTAAAGCTGTTAAAAAAGTAATGTATAGATAAATACTGGAAGGTGTTCATTTTCAATATTATAGTTTTTGATATAAAATCAAAAAATTAAACCTATTAGGCTATCGCCCCGCGATTAAAAAATACTTATATTTGAAACTTCATTTGCAAAAACAAATGAAGTTTTTATTTACACTCCATCTAATGAAGCAATTAACGAAACATTTTAAGGCTATTTAAGTCAAAAATATACATTTTATATGAAACAAATATTCGTCCTCTTAACGCTTTTAATAACCTGTTTAACATTTGCACAAACAAAAGTTAGCGGTGTCATAATTGATGAGTACAACTACCCCGTGCCTTATGCAAATGTTTTATTTAAAAATTCTACCACAGGTACTATTACTGATGAAAACGGGAAGTTTTATTTAGAATCAGACGAAAGCTACACCACCTTACAAGTGTCTTTTATAGGCTATGAAACGGAAGAGATCACGTTAACAAAATCAGTTACCTATAAAATGAATATCCTTTTAAAAGAAGGAAACCAATTAGCAGCCGTAACTATTTACTCTGGTAAACAATCTAAAAAAAACAACCCTGCAATTGATATTTTAAAGAAAATTTGGAAAAATAAACGTAAAAATGGCGTTAAACTTTTTAAACAATACCAATATGATAAGTATGAGAAAATAGAGTTTGATATGAATAATATAGACAGTACTATGAAAAAAAGCCGTCTATTTAAAGGTATGGAATTTATTTTTGAAGAGTTAGATACCTCAAGAGTAACCGGAAAAACCTACTTGCCAATCTTTTTAAACGAAGCCATTTCCAAGGTTTATGGTAATAATGAAACTCATAAAGTTAGAGAAGATTTAGTAGCTAATAAAAATTCAGGTTTTAGCAACAATCAAACTATTATTTCATTCATCAAAGATTTGTATTCTGATTATAATATTTACGATAATTACCTCAAGTTTTTTGACAAAAGTTTTACTAGTCCACTATCAAAAACTGGCGTAAGTGTTTATAACTATATTTTAGCAGACAGCGCCTACATTGACAACAAGTGGTGTTACAATATCATATACTACCCACGCCGTAAAAACGAACTCACCTTTAAAGGCGATTTTTGGGTAAATGATAGTACATGGGCAATTAAAGATATTAATTTACAAGTATCAAAAAGCGCAAATATTAACTGGATTAAAGACCTATATATTGAACAAGAATTTGATGTATTGAATGATTCTCTTTTCTTAATTACGCGGGATTATTTTATGTCGGACTTTAGTTTTTCTAAAAAAGAAAAATCAAAAGGAGTATATGGTAAACGTACCACTTTGTTTAATAAATATGAATTTGATATCCATAAAGGAGAAGCATTTTACAAAGAAGAATCTGATCCCTATGCTTTTAAAATTTACAATCAAAAAGAGGATTTTTGGAGTAAAAATCGTCTTGAAAAATTAAATAAAGATGAAACGGGTATTTATAAAATGCTAGATACTCTAAAAACTGTAGCCAAATTTAAACGTATTTACAATACCGCAAGTATTTTAGCTTCAGGCTATATAGAAATTCCGAAATTAAAAATGGATTATGGCCCTATTTTTTCTACTTTCGGATTTAATGATGTTGAAGGCGCACGTTTACGTGTAGGAGGACGAACTTATTTTGGACCTAATGACAAATGGCGTTTACAAGGCTATACAGCATATGGCTTTAAAGACAATCAGTTTAAATA
>CAZSQD010000118.1:0-7759 GCA_964608925.1 uncultured Kordia sp. | reverse complement strand
TTTTACATCATCTTGTGTGTGTAATCGTCCAGCTTTAATATCAGCTTCACCTTCTGCAATCATTTTATCTTGTTGACGCTGTAATACATAAGTTTTTGCCATTTCATAAAATTGGTGAATAGATTTTTCATCACCATGATTGATAAAATCATATAACTCTTGCTTAATCTCTAACGTACTCATAATGAATGTGTTTTGTACAAAGTTACAAAAATAATAATTATATTACAAACTACGTTTTATAGGTCCCGTAATATCATCAGCAATAGTTTCAAGTGGGTTTAAAGATTTTTTTACACTCTCTATTTCTTTTTTTACATCACCCACCAAATTGGTGTCTAACCCATGAACATCGGCACTTTTGGTTATTTCCGATTTAATTTCGTTAGTCGCATTTTTTAATTGCGTCATTCCTTTTGCTAATCCTCTTGCTATTTCAGGTAACTTATCGGCACCAAAAATCATCACTACAATAAAGAGTATAAAAATAATTTCGGTACCACTAATAAATAAAAAATAAGTATTCATAACTGCAAAGATAACAAAGCAATTTTAGTTTACAATTATTGATTTACAATTTTATACTATCTTGCCTCTATATTTATACATTATGAGCAAAAAAATTAAAATGATTTGGGATTTTAGAGGTCCCGCCGCTACACAAACTGCAATACACCACGTAATTCATCTAAAAGAATATATGCAAATGGAAACACTAGCGCATTATGGATGTGAAACAACTACTCAAAGTGAATTTAGTGCCATGGCTTTTTTAATTGTAGACGAAATACACGTTCTTAAACTTAGAGCTGCTTTAAAACCACATAGAGGACAGCTTAGTGAATAGTGTCCCGATAGCTATCGGGAAGTGAAATTTCTGGGTTTCTAAATAAACACTACCTACTTACACAAAAAACTTACGAATATTTATGCTTTTACTTTATAAACTTTTTAACTTTCAAATTTTATAAACTCAACAAAAATGAACAATTACATTGTATTATTAAGAGGCATTAATGTAGGCGGACATAAAAAGCTCCCCATGCAAACACTACGTGATTTATTGAGCGCAAACGGTTACCAAAATGTGCACACCTATATACAAAGTGGTAATGTGTTTGTAGTAAGCAACAATAAAGATAAACTTAAAATTAGTAGCCATATTAAGCAATTAATTTTTGAAGAATTTGACTATAATGTTCCCATAATTACGCTAACTAAGGAGGATATTGAAAAATGTGTGTTGACAAATCCGTATTTAGCTACGGAAGATGATTTAAAAAAATTACACGTTATTTTTTTAAATGAAATACCAGATACTAATCTTGTAAATGATATTACTAATTTTAAATCTGATAACGATTCTTTTACCATTATTGATAATTTAGTATTTATTCATTACCCAAATAACAGCCGTAACAGTAAATTATCCGTTACTTTTTTTGAAAAGAAATTACAGGTAAAAGCAAGTGCCAGAAATTGGAGAACGGTTTTGAAGTTAAGTGAGTTGAGTACGTCATGAGTTCAATCAGTATAATTATGGATAATTTCGGAACCACTATTTTACTACAATACTTATAAATATGGTTTCACCTTTTTAAATCTACAATCAAGAGAAGCCAATAAAAGAAATACTATAGATACTCCGCTACAAATTTTTTGCAATAGGTTTTAATTTCATTACGAGTATTAATAAAAGCTTTATATTTTACCACTACATTTCCTTTTATTTTTGAAGGGTCACTAAAGTTTTTGTGTAAACGAGTGGCTTTTTTACTGGGTATAAACGGGCAGTTTTCATTAGCATGATCACAAACGGTTATAATGTAATCAAAATTAACAGTTTCATACTCCGTAACCAAGTTGGAAGTATGTGTTGTGATATCGATGCCGTCTTCCTGCATAATAGCAACAGCATTGGTGTTTAAACCATGTGTTTCTATACCTGCACTGTAAACGTTTGCAATACCCTTTGTAAATTGATTTAAATAACCGTGTGCCATTTGACTTCTGCAAGAGTTACCGGTACATAATACTAATATGTTTTTCATAATCATAAGGGGCCGATAGCCCATTTTTTATTTATTATACCAATTAAAATTTAAAATAATTCAATTTACTTATGAGCATCTTGAAATTTAATTGGTGTTACTTGTGAAAACGAAGACCTTTTTTAGTC
This sequence comes from uncultured Kordia sp., assembly GCA_964608925.1. Taxonomy (GTDB): domain Bacteria; phylum Bacteroidota; class Bacteroidia; order Flavobacteriales; family Flavobacteriaceae. The sequence goes on along the minus strand of CAZSQD010000118.1, from coordinate 5,580 downwards.
AACTATAGCTCGCCTATTAACAGCAACCTCCACCTGGAGTGCAAGTAGTTTCTTCAGCTTGATAATCATCTGGAACCCCACATAATTCTTTTGCTTTACAGTCGGTTTTTTCACTTGCTAAAGTAAGTATTAAATTGTTTTCTTTGATGAAAAAATCAGCTACAAATAACTGTGCGGTATGAAACATAGCGTTACCGTATTCAAATTTAATTTCGGAAGTACGTTCCATTTTTTTCATATTATCTACGGTATTCATAATGGATAATGCTTTGTCAGCACCCATAAATTCAGTTTTACCAATTTCCTTTGGGCTTTCCCAAATTTGCACAATAGTTTCTTTCCAAGAGTCTACATTTGCACCACAATCAACCGATTCTATAGTTACATTCTTCACCTCGGTTAAATGATAATTTGCTCCTGCAAATAAATTAGGGGCATATTGAAATAATAATTTTTTGTCTTGGTGTTGCGCTAAAAGCGTTAAAAATTCTTGTGTTTTCATAATTTTATTTTATTGCGGAGTTTTTTTTAACAGCAATTGGCACGTGTAACTTCAAAAAAAGTGGCTATTTGATTTTTAACCAATTCCCATTGTTGGGGATTAATGCAGTAACATTGCTTTTTACCAGCTATTTCTCCTTGTATTAAATTTAATTTTTTAAGTTCTTTTAAATGTTGTGATATGGTAGGTTGTGCCAAACCAATTTCAGTAACAATATCATTACAAATACATGATTTTTGTTTACTAATATATTCTAAAATAGCAATACGTGCAGGATGGCCTAATACTTTAAAAAGTATGGATAGCTCATTTTGTGCCTCGGTAAATATTTGCGATTTTGTAGTTCCCATTATTTGTATTTTGATATTGCAATATTACGATAATAAAATGATTAAAAAAACTTATCTTTGAAATTATTAATAATAAAACTAACCTTATGGACTTAAATTTAACACCCGAATTATCATTAAATAAACAATCAAAATCTTTTTTACTAGAAACCGCTAAATGGAGTAAATTTTTAGCCATAATGGGTTTTATTATGATTGGTTTTTTGGTGTTTTTTGGTTTGTTTTTCGGAACAATTATGACTGCTTTTTCACAAATAAACCCTGCAGCATCTGGACTTGAAAATGCTCCAATGGGTTTTTTAGGGTTGATTTATGTGGGTATGGCATTGTTGTATTTTTTTCCAATTTGGTATTTATATAAGTTTGCTACTAAAATGAAAATGGCTTTAAAAACAGATGATGAAGCGGAATTAACGGAAGCGTTTTCAAACTTAAAATCACACTATAAATTTGTGGGTATTTTTACAATCATCATACTAGCTTTATATTTATTAATGTTTTTGTTTAGCGGATTGATGTTTGCTTCATTTTTATAATATTTTACAATTTTGATTGAAATAGAACGTAAGTTTTTAGTAAAAAATGAGGCTTTTAAAAAAGAAGCCTTTAAGCAAACACACATTACCCAAGGGTTTTTAAGCACGGAACCTAAACGTACGGTACGCGTTAGAATTAAAGGCGAAAAGGGTTTTTTAACCATTAAAGGAAAGGGTAATAAATCAGGTACTTCACGTTTTGAGTGGGAAAAAGAAATAGCATTACAGGAAGCGCAAGAATTATTAAAATTGTGTAAAAAGGGGGTGATTGATAAAATACGATATGAAGTTAAAATTGGTAATCATATTTTTGAAGTAGATGAGTTTTTTGGTAAAAACAAAGGTTTAGTTGTTGCGGAAGTTGAACTAAATACTGAAAGTGAAACGTTCAAAAAGCCAAATTGGTTAGGTAGTGAGGTAACAGGAAAAACTAAATATTACAACTCACAATTAAGCAAACACCCATTTTGCAAATGGTAATTAAAAATTCAAGGTTTACTTATTTTCAATACGTTCTTGTAGTGCAAAAAACGCACGTTTAGAAGCTTTTTCTTCAGCTTTCTTTTTTGAAGTAGCACGTGCTTTAGCAACTACTTTGTTTTCAATACGTAATTTTACAGCAAAGTGCTTCGTGTCATCTTTACCCGTGTCATCATAAATCACATATTTAAAGACTTTCTTTTCTTTTTGGCACCACTCAATCAATAAACTTTTATAACTGATTACTTTACCCTCTAAGCGCTCTATATCAATATAAGGCCCAATTACAACATCATGTATAAATTTATCAGTTGCATTATAACCTGCATCTAAAAAAATGGCACCAATTAGGGCTTCAAACATATTACCATATACATTATCGCCAAAATTAGTTTTATTCATTTTTGAGTTTAATAAAGCTAATAAATCTAAATCCTTACCTAATTCATTTAAATGCTCTCTACTTACAATTTTAGAGCGCATTTTTGTTAAATACCCTTCATTACCATGAGGTACTTTATTAAATAAGTATTCGGCAATAATAGAACTTAACATTGCATCACCTAAAAACTCTAAGCGTTCATAGCTAACCACATTTCCTTTTTCATCTTTTTCATTTACCGATCTATGGGTAAAAGCTTCAGTAAACAAGTTTGTATTTTGCGGTTTATAGCCAATTAATTTTGAGATTTTAACAAAAAAATCCCCGTCTTCTTTAGAAGTACGGGAATTAAATATTTTATTAAAAAATGATTTCATGTATTGTTTTAATCGCGGGGCGATAGCCCAACAGGTTTAATTATATTAAAATTTATTATTTTATTTTTTTAAATAATACGCAAGCATTATGACCTCCAAAGCCAAAAGTATTACTCATTACTACATTAAGCTCTCTTTTTTGAGCCTTATTAAGAGTTAAATTTAATTTTTGATCAATACCTTCATCAATAGTTGTGTGATTAATGGTTGGTGGTACAATTCCGTGTTTCATTGCTAAGATACATGAAATAGCTTCAATAGCTCCAGCGGCACCTAATAAATGGCCTGTCATTGATTTGGTAGAATTGATATTCAAATTGTAAGCATGCTCACCAAAAACACTAACAATTGCTTTTGATTCGGCAATATCTCCTAATGGCGTTGATGTACCGTGCATATTAATAGCATCTACATCTTGAGGAGTTAAACCAGCATCCTCAATACAGTTTTTCATTACATTTTTAGCACCTAAACCTTCAGGGTGTGGTGCAGTCATGTGGTGTGCATCAGCTGATAAACCACCACCAGCAAGTTCGCAATATATTTTTGCACCTCTTGCAATAGCGTGTTCATATTCTTCTAAAATTAAAGCACCCGCTCCTTCTCCTAAAACAAATCCGTCACGTGTAGCATCAAATGGTCTTGAAGCCGTTTCAGGGCTATCATTACGTGTTGATAATGCGTGCATTGCGTTAAAACCTCCAATACCAGCTTCTGTTGCTGCTGCTTCAGAACCTCCAGAAACAAAAATATCTGCTTTTCCTAAACGAATATAATTCATGGCATCAATCATAGCGTTTGCAGATGATGCACATGCAGAAACCGTAGTAAAATTAGGTCCTCTAAAACCGTATTTGATTGAAATTTGCCCTGGAGCAATATCAGCAATCATTTTTGGGATAAAGAAAGGGTTAAAACGTGGTGTACCATTACCTGTTGCAAAATTAGCAACTTCAGTTTGAAAAGTATCAATACCTCCAATACCTGCACCCCAAATAACACCTACTCTATCTTTATCAATGTTTTCTAAATCTAAACCAGAATCTTTGATGGCTTCATCAGAAGCAACCATAGCGTACTGTGCATATAAATCTAAACGACGTGCTTCCTTACGATCCATAAAATCTGTAACCGTAAAGTTTTTAAGTTCACAAGCAAATTTAGTTTTAAAAAGTGTGGCGTCAAAACGTGTAATAGGAGCTGCCCCACTTTTACCGTTTACTAAACCATCCCAATACTCTTCAATATTATTTCCTATTGGTGTTAAAGCACCTAAACCTGTTACTACAACGCGTTTTAATTCCATATATTATTATATTTAAACAATGGGTATTTGCCCAAAAGGGTAAATTTACAATTTTATATTACAATAAAAAAAACATTATAAATAATGTTCTTTTAAAACTTAAAAAATCCTCATATACTTTATTGTATAGAGGAATTTTGTAAAATTAAAAAGGGTGTTTTTTATATAAAAAACACCCTTAATTTACTTTTTAAGTATATAAAAAGTTAAATATTATTTAAGCTTTAGCTCCTTCAATATAAGAAACAGCTTGACCTACAGTAGCAATGTTTTCTGCTTGATCATCTGGAATTTGAATATCGAATTCTTTTTCAAATTCCATAATTAATTCAACAGTATCTAATGAATCTGCTCCTAAATCATTTGTGAAGCTTGCTTCAGTTACAACTTCGTTTTCGTCTACTCCTAATTTATCAACGATGATTGCTTTTACTTTTGATGCAATGTCTGACATAATTTTAAATTTTAAATATTAGTTTGGGGCAAAAATAAAAAACTTTATTAGATAACCGCATTGATATTCGAAAAAATATACTTTTAATGCTGTATTTTTTATAAAGTAAAAGAATAATATGCTCCAAATTTTATTATTTATTCTTTTATTTGTGGTGTATAACGCAAATAACTCGGTATGATGAAACGTATTATAATTTTCGCATCTGGTTCTGGCTCAAACGCCGAAAACATTATTAAATACTTCCATGGTAATGATTTAGCCAAGGTTATACATGTGTTTAGTAACAAAGAAGATGCCAAAGTGTTAGATAGAGCAAAACGACTAGCGGTTGCTAATAGTAGTTTTACTAAAAAAGAATTGTTAGAAAGCAATTTTGTTTTAAATAAGCTACAACAATTACAGCCTGATTTAATTGTGTTAGCAGGTTTTTTATTGAAATTCCCAGAAAATATGATTCAAAAGTACCCAAATCAAATTATTAATGTGCATCCAGCATTATTGCCTAAATTTGGAGGCAAAGGCATGTATGGTAGCAATGTACATAAGGCTGTTGTTACTAATAAAGAAGATGAAAGTGGTATAACTATACATTATGTAAATGAAAATTATGATGAAGGGAATATAATTTTTCAGGCGAAAACGAAAATACTATCTACAGATACTTTTGAAGATGTAGCGGCTAAAATTCATATATTAGAACAAAAACATTTTCCTTTGGTTATCCAACAATTATTACAAAACTAATGCAAACCGAACAAGTACGTATATATACAGATGGTGCTTCACGTGGTAATCCAGGTCCTGGAGGATATGGTATTGTTATGGAATGGGTAGGAAAACCCTATGTAAAGGAATTTGCAGAAGGCTATAAATTGACTACCAATAACCGTATGGAATTATTAGCGGTAATTGTAGCGCTTGAAAAATTAAAAAATGAAGGAACTCGTGTAAAAGTGTTTACCGATTCTAAATACGTGGTAGATTCCGTTGAAAAAGGTTGGGTGTTTAATTGGGTAAAAAAGGGATTTAAAGACAAGAAAAACCCTGATTTATGGAAACGATACCTTAAAATACACGCCAAACATACTATTAAGTTTCAATGGATTAAAGGGCATAACAACCACAAACAAAATGAGCGTTGTGATTTTTTAGCAACAACAGCTTCTAAAAAACAAAACTTATTGGCAGAT
>CAZSQD010000117.1:6427-7830 GCA_964608925.1 uncultured Kordia sp. | reverse complement strand
AATTTTTTACGCGCTTTTTTCTGTCCGAATTTTTTACGCTCTACCATTCTTGGATCTCTAGTTAATAAACCTTCTGGTTTTAAAACCAATCTATGCTCAGCATCAATTTCGCACATTGCACGAGAAATTGCTAAACGGATTGCTTCTGCTTGACCAGTAATACCACCTCCAAAAACATTTACTTTAATATCAAAGTTTTCTACATTTTCCGTTAACATTAACGGTTGTTTAACTTTGTACTGTAAAGTTGCCATTGGAAAGTAATCCTTCAAATCTTTTTTGTTAACGGTAACTTTACCACTTCCTTCAGAAAGGTAAATACGCGCTACTGCGGTTTTTCTTCTACCGATTTTGTGTATCACTTCCATACTATAGGTAATCGTTAAGGTTAATAGTTTTCGGTTTTTGAGCGCCATGATTGTGCTCAGAACCTACATATACTTTTAAATTGCGAAATAAAGCTGCTCCTAATTTGTTTTTAGGCAACATTCCTTTCACTGACTTTTCCACTAAACGAGTAGGGTCCTTTTCGAACAACTCCGTAGCAGTTAAAGATTTTTGACCACCTGGGTAGCCTGTATGACGGATATATGATTTTTCCGTCCATTTTTTACCTGACAACGTGATTTTTTCTGCGTTGATAACAATTACGTTATCTCCACAATCCACGTGAGGCGTGTAGTTAGGTTTGAGTTTTCCTCTAATAAGTTTTGCAACTATAGAGCACATTCTACCTAACGTCTGACCATCAGCATCAACTAAAACCCATTCTTTATTAACGGTGTTTTTGTTTGCTGAAATAGTTTTGTAGCTTAATGTATCCACACTAATTCATTTTAATTATTAAACATTCCTTTTCTCTTAAAGAGTTTGCAAAAGTACAACTATTAATTTAGTCTACAAAACTCTTTGTAAATGAATATTTTAGGTTTTCTGTATTTTTATTAAATACCTGAAACAAAGCCACTTAATAAACAACGAAATTACCTATTTAATATGTTTTTCCATCAAAAAAGAAGGTCTTTAACACACCAACTCCTTATTAATGATCAAATCACTTGCACTAACCGTGTTTTACTAAATAACAACTATCTAATTACTCTTAAATTCTTATCCATTAACTTAGCATACAAATATTAAGCATTTTCTTAATAAATCAGCTTTGATTGGTGTGTTGATAGCAATACCCATTTGCTAATTTGGTTTTATGTTTACAACGAGTTCCTTTTTTAGTTTTCCCACTACAACACACTGAAACCGATGCGCCTACTGCTTTGTTTTCATTACTTAAACTTGACGAATAACCTATAGTACTTACTACTGGAGGTGTACATATTTTACATGGCGTTAAATGATATTTTTTACCTGATGGCGTTTTATACACATTTTGAGCTACCGCCTGT
>CAZSQD010000117.1:0-6327 GCA_964608925.1 uncultured Kordia sp. | reverse complement strand
TAAATGATATTTTTTACCTGATGGCGTTTTATACACATTTTGAGCTACCGCCTGTAGGGAGAAAAAACAAGCTAAAACAAATATTAATTGCTTCATATACTACTTCATTTTATACATTAAAATAGTATTATTTTCCCCTTGCACAGCAAACTCCAAATAGCTGTCTTTATCGGCATTTGTTAATGTAATTTCCGACTTTCCATATATAGGGAAATTAGACAACAACTTCCCCTTTGAGTTGTATACAAATACTTTTTGCGTATCTAAATCGGTTATGGAAATGTAATAATTTTTATTCACATACTGTATTTTTGGTGAGGTATAAGTTCCGTAATTCAACTCAATGGTTTTATTTTTGATAGTTAAATTTTGACCTCCCAACTTTACTTTAACCTTATCTTTTACGGTATAGCTGCTTTCATTATTTTGTAAAATATCAATTTTTTTGGTAGCACCCGTAGTTACATTTATTTGTCGCACATCGTTTTTGTTATCTCTAAAAATAATGGCGTTTTTAGTAAACAATAACGGAAATTCACTAAAAACAAAATGCTGTTTTACTTTGGTTCTTCTTTTTCCTTGACGGTTTAAAATATGTAATTTCCCATTACTTTCCGCAATAATAATATAATCTTTTGTTCCCACACGCAAATGTTTAGGAGCATATAAAATATTGCTTTTCGCTTTTTTAAATTTAAATCCTTTTACCCGTTTCATTTTATTATCAAATAAAAACACTTCTTCATTTTGTGTAATTACAAAACGATAATTACGGCTATTGTCATAATCAAAAACGGCTAATGGCAGTAAACCACCAGCTGTAAATTTTTGGTAAAATGGGCTTACTTTTTCACCATTCCTATCCAACACCATAAACTCCGTATTAGTGGTAAATGCCATTTGTAGGCGTTTGTTTTTATAAATATCTATTTGTTGTATTTTACCTTGTATTTTACCGTTTAATTGTTTTTTCCAAATTATCTTACCCTTATTAGATATTAAATACAATACATTATTTACGTCTTGTACCACTAAATCTTTTTGGTTAGTTTTATGGTTTTTAATCCATTGCGGTTGCATTGCAATTTCAGCAGCTAAACCCACGCTTACCAATTGATAAATAGCCGATTTCCCCTTTGTTTTCTCTACTTTTTTCAATACACTATTAAACTGCACATGACCAGCTTCATAGATAATTTGATGTATTAATAATGGATATTTTTTAGTTGAAACTTTTAACAGCGCAGCATCATTTAAACTTTTTGACAATTGATTAACTATCTTTTTTGTTTTTACACTGTTTACAATATGCACTTTACTCAACAATGCTTTTGCATTTTGCTGATAATAGGACTGTGTTACCAATGTCGTTTTATTTTGATAATGTGCAATGCAGTTTTGCAATGCAACTTCCGTATTTGCCATAACCATAAAATCATCTAAAAAGCAGACATACTCAGGTTGTACAGGATTAATTTCTGTGGGTATTTTATAATATGTATTTTTATAAATAGTAGCATTCCTATATACCGAAATTTCTTGTAAATTATCTAAAACAACCGTATTTTCAATTTTAAACGCACATAAATTAGCTTCTTTAACGGTAAACGAAACTACTTCGGTACAATTTTTTATCAACGCTGTGAAATTTTCAAAAGGAGAACTGTAATTTTTAATTTCCTCAAAATTATAACTGGTATAATTGGTGAAATTTTCCGGAATAATTTCGTGTACCGCACTTTTACCTGTATCTGATTTTTGTAATTGCGTAACAAAATCAAGCGCAACTTTATTATTGGTAGCTACACCATTTATGGAAATCCCATCATTCACATCCAACTCAAAAGATAACCAATTTTGAGTGCTTAAAAAGGATGTTGGAAATATTGATTTTATAAAATTAGGTATTTTTTTTGCATTTACAAAAAAGGTGGTTTCGTCACCCATTGCACCGTATAATTTTAACAAACTAGGGTCGCTATATTTGATATTATCTTTTTGATTTCTTATTAAATTTTCTATCAAAATTTCAGAAGAGGTAAACACCAAAGTACTGTCCAATGCAATTGCAAAAGTATTTTGGTCTTGTAATTCTTGATATTCAACTCCATTATAATGCTTACTTCCTGCTTTATATATTAAATTATTTTGAGTATTTTTTTGAGAAATTGCCACTAAATATGATAAACTTTTACCTACCGTAGCGTAACTAATTAAAACCTCATTAGCAGATTTAATACTATCTAAAAACTGAAAATTTTCTTGAACTTCTTGATACGTTTTGGTGGCTTTATATTGTTGAAAAAATTCATTTTGAAGCAAATTGTCTTGTAAATTATTTATACTTGACGCATAAATTACCGCAGTAGGATTATTAGGTATAAAATCAATTAAATGTGTTTCTTTTTTAATGTCTTTCTTACAAGAAAGAGCTAAAACAAATAACAATAAAACAACTATTAATTTTTTCATTTGAATACGAGTATTTTTAACAAAATTACAAATCTAAAGTGAATTGTTCAGGTAATAAACGAAATGTTTTTCGATGGTATTTACATGCGCCGTATTTACGGATAGCTTCACGATGCTGCTTTGTTGGATAGCCTTTATTTTGAATCCAATTGTACATAGGAAACTCTTCATGAATCTTCGCCATATAATCATCTCTATAGGTTTTAGCTAATATGGATGCTGCAGCAATGCTTAAATATTTACCATCACCTTTTATAATGGTTTCATACGGAGTATTACCATATGGCTTAAATTTATTACCGTCCACAATTATAAATTCGGGTTGCGGTTGCAACTGCTTTATACTACGTTGCATTGCGGTTATGGAAGCATTTAAAATGTTTATTTTATCTATTTCACCTTCAAAAACATGACAAAATGCAAATGTTACGGCTTCTTGCTCAATAATTGGACGCAGTAATTCACGCTTTTTTTCGCTCAATACTTTAGAATCATTTAGCATTTCATTTTCAAAAGAAAATGGTAAAATTACCGCTGCAGCAGTTACAGGACCCGCCAAACAGCCTCTGCCCGCTTCATCGGTACCGCATTCTATAAATTTTTTCTGATACTGTTTTAATAGCATTTTAATAGTTTTCTTCAAATTTAGCATTTATCACCCAATTCAATCGTTTAAATTTTAGTATTTTCACGCTATAAATAATTTTCTATGCGCAAAAATATTATCATTACCGGTACCAGTAGAGGAATTGGATTTGAACTGGCACAATTGTTTGCTAATGCAAACCATAATGTATTGTGCTTATCACGAAACACGAAAACAATTTCAAGTTTAAATCATTCCAAAATTAGTGTGATTAATTTTGATTTAGCTCAGCAAAAAGACTACCAAAAAGTAACTAATTTTGTAACCAAAAATTGGAATAATCAGGTAGATATATTAATCAATAACGCAGGATTATTAATTAACAAATCTTTTGAAAATTTATCTTTTGAAAATTGGAAAAAAGTATACGAAGTAAATGTTTTTGGGGTTGCAGAGTTAATTAAAACCACACTTCCTTTTTTAAAACCAAAAAGTCATGTAGTAACCATTAGCTCCATGGGTGGTATTCAAGGGAGTATGAAATTTCCAGGTTTAGCTGCGTATAGCTCTAGTAAAGGTGCTGTAATTACACTTAATGAAGTATTGGCAGAAGAATATAAGGAACAACAAATTGCCTTTAATGTTTTAGCATTGGGAGCAGTACAAACTGAAATGTCAGCGGAAGCTTTTCCTGATTACCAAGCACCACTAACTGCTTCAGAAATGGCTCAATATATTTTTGAATTTGCATTAACAGGAAACAAATATTACAACGGTAAAACATTAGAAGTTTCAAGTACTACACCATAAAATGCAACAAATACTATTAAAATACATACCTGAACGTGCTGTAAACCCAGTTTTTAAATTACTACAAAGTAATAATGTACATTTAAAAATTGTGAACAAACGCGTTACCAAACACGGTGATTATAGGCGTTTTGAAAACGGACAACATCAAATAACGGTGAATGCAAGTTTAAATGCGTATCGGTTTTTAATTACTTTAGTACACGAAATTGCACACTTAATTGCTTTTGAAAAATACGGCAGAAACATTAAACCTCACGGTGTGGAGTGGAAACATACTTTTCAACAATTAATGCTTCCTTTTATAAATCCGTCAATTTTTCCAAATAAATTATTACCTTTAATCGCTAAACATTTTAAAAATCCAACAGCAAGTAGTGATACAGATGCAATTTTATCAGTAGCATTACAACAATTTGACACCGAAAAACCAGAAACTTATATTTTTCAAATACCTTTAGGAAGTGTTTTTAGAATACATAATGGCAAAGTATTTAAAAAAGGAAATAAACGAATAAAAAGATATGAATGCACTGAAATGAATACCGGAAAAGTGTATTTATTTCAACCCAATGCAAGTATAGAATTACTAAAAGTTGATTGATTTTCAACATTAATGATATGAAAAAAAATAAAAATTATTACGCAATATTAATGGCAGGAGGTGTAGGATCTCGTTTTTGGCCTATTAGTACCTCAACCTTCCCTAAGCAGTTTCATGACATGTTAGGAACAGGTGACACGCTTATTCAAAAAACTTTTTCACGCTTAAGCAACCTCATCCCTAAAGAAAATATTTTCATTTTAACCAATGAAAAATATAACGATTTGGTATTAAAGCAACTCCCTGAAGTTACCCAACGCCAAGTAGTTTTAGAACCTGCAATGCGCAATACCGCACCTTGTATTTTATACGCTTCATTAAAAATACAAAAAGAAAACCCTGATGCTGTAATGATTGTTGCACCCAGTGATCATTGGATAGAAGATGAAAATGCTTTTATAAATAACGTACAAACAGCTTTTGACTTTTGCGAACAAAATGATGCCTTAATGACCTTAGGTATCCCTCCTACTTTTCCAAACACAGGATACGGATATATTGAAACTAACAAGCAAACTTTTTCCGAAATAAAACCCGTACTTCAATTTAGAGAAAAACCAGATTATGAAACTGCTAAAGAATTTATTGCACAAGGTAATTTTTTATGGAACGCTGGTATTTTTATGTGGAGTGCAAAAAGTGTAGTCAACGCTTTTCAAAAACACCAACCCACCCTTTTTAACCTATTTGAAAAAGGAATTAGTGTATACAATACCGATTTTGAAGATGATTTTATACGAGATAACTATGAGAAAGCTGAAAACATATCCGTTGATTATGCGTTAATGGAAAGTGCTCAAAATGTATTTGTAAGTAAAGCTACTTTTGATTGGAATGACCTTGGTACCTGGGGAAGTTTATATGACAAATTAGATAAAGATAATAACAATAACGCCGTTGTAAACGCTACCGTTTTAGCAGAAGACGCTAAAGGAAACATGATTCGTTCACAAAAAGGAAAATTAGTGGTTGTTGATGGCTTACAAGATTATATTATTGTAGACAAAAAAGATGTTTTAATGATTTACCCAAAAAGTAAAGAACAAGATATCAAACAAATTGTAACGAAAGTAAAAGAAAATTTCAACGCAAATTTAACGTAAAGTTTCAAACCAATGGCAGTAGAAAATAATATACCCGAAAATGAAGTTTCAGCAAATGATGTAAAAAAAGATGCAAAAGGACTTTTTGAAAGCATCTCTTCTTTTTTATCGGATTTATTAGATATTAGAGAAGAAACCGATAGAGAACAAACCATTGAAGGCATCAAAAATGACATTGCTTTTAAAGGACATACCGCATGGATATTAATTTTTGCCGTATTTATTGCCTCTATTGGATTAAACGTAAGTTCTACCGCTGTTGTAATTGGCGCTATGTTAATATCGCCGTTAATGGGGCCTATTTTAGGTATTGGTATGTCATTAGCTATCTATGACATGGACACCTTAAAACGGTCACTTATTAATTTAGCTGTTATGGTGGGGTTAAGTGTGTTTACCGCATGGTTATATTTTGAAATCTCACCACTTACTGAAGAAACTCCAGAGCTTTTAGCACGCACCTCACCTACTATTTTAGATGTATTAATCGCTATTTTTGGTGGCTTAGCACTTATAGTAGCCAAATCAAAAAAAGGAACTATGGCAAGTGTTATTTTTGGGGTGGCAATTGCTACTGCTTTAATGCCTCCTTTATGTACCGTTGGTTATGGCTTAGCAACCCGAGACGCTCTTTTTTATGGCGGAGGCATGTATTTATTTACCATAAACACCATATTTATTGCCTTAGCCACTTTTGTTGTCGCAAAAATTCTAGCTTTCCCTTTAGTTAAGTATGCTAATGAAGCTAAACG
>CAZSQD010000116.1:0-7837 GCA_964608925.1 uncultured Kordia sp. | reverse complement strand
TTAAATTTCCATTATGTCCAATAATATTTTGAATTTCACTATAAACGGCTTGGTGATTTTCGTCATCTATGTAATGTAATGCACTTTCACTTGCTCCAAGAATATCAATTGGCCAGTTAAAACCAGTTTCATTGTCAGTACCCTTTATGTATCTATAATCGTCATTATTTACATAAGCTGTATTATCAATATAAACACCACTTTCAAATCCAGATTTAAATAATAATTTAGGTTCTGAAGGTGTATCATTAAGTGTATCATTGTAACAAGAGGCGCTTATTAACAAAGTTCCAATTATTGATATAATGATGTTTTTTTTCATTTATTCTTATGTTTGGTAACGTTACGTATATATTTACACGTGATAAAGATAAGAAATAATTTGAAATTTTGTAAGTAGCAAAATTTTTAATTTTTCGATATTAATACAAAATTGTATTTTTTTTGAGCTTTGTAAAATTCACTTAACTTCGAGTTAAAAACTAAAACTCTTATTGTTTTTACACGTTGTATGTGCTTTGAATGGTAAATGTAATTCTTTTTTTAAAAGAAAGGACATCCTAAAAGGTGAAAGCTCTAATATGAAGAGGGTAGCGCCTGGGAGCAAGGTAAGCTGAAAGGTTGCTAGCCGTGAGGTTAGTATTGAAGTAAGTGAAACTGCGGTTGGTTCTGATGAACAGAAAGGATATGAGGTAATAAGGTTGGATGAGTATACACATCATTGTGGTGTCCAATCTCAGTATGAGTTGTATTGAGATAGTAGATTCAGCAGCTATTAAAACCAAAGGGTATCTGCTTTTTTGAGAGAGCAAAACGTAAAGAAATACTCCAGTGGACTATTTTAGTGAATAAGCCAGCTTGTGCGTTGGAGATAGTTGCGAGTAGGTAGGATTAAGCAGTCAGCAGAAGTTATAGTAGTTAAATTTAACAGTTAACCACCTGATAGGTTGAAGAAGGCCAGAACAATAATGGCTACATTTAAGATTTATATGTCAATTGGTACTATCTTTTTTATAGAGAACTAAAAAAAAAGGAAAAGTTATCTTTTTAATACTTTATATTCTTCATAACAACCACTTATGGCATCTAATATTTGCAAATCATTTGCGGTTTTAATAAACTGCTCAGAGTAGTTGCATTGCCCTAAAACATCTTCTAGTTCTTCTGGGGCAATTTTAAGGAAAGAACACAATAGCTCTCTATCAAACTTTTGTGAAAGTATTTTACGGATGTTGTCATCCTTTTTCATTTGGCGTAATTTACGCATTTGCTTGCCTTTTTTACTAAAGGTTTTGTATAATAAATCGGCAGGGTTAAAGATAGCACCTAATACTTTGTTAATGCCACTCGGTCCTTTTTTACCAGATTCATATCCTTTTGATAAACTAGAAATGCTATAGCGTTTTGCATCATTTGTAGGAATATATTTGGTGTCAATTTCTAAAAAACCAGTTAGCTTGTGTGGGTAAATGAGTACTTCTTCCAAAGCGTAAGCACTCTCGGTTAATTCAACAGTATTACCGCCAAACTTAATCCAATCATGAGTTACTTTTATTTTGATAGATTTAAAACCTAATATAGAAAAATGTAAGGTGTCATTAGCTACTGCTTTAATTTTAAATTCACCTTTTGCATTGGTAATACCACCAATTACACGGTTTAGATTGATTACATGAACATTTTCTAAGGGTTTGCCTCTTAGGTCAATGACGTTGCCTTTTACAGTATGCACGTCTTGTGCTACTGAAAATACTGAAAATAAAAGTAGGGTGAGGGTGAGGTAAAAGGTTTTCAAATTATAAGTGTATTAGGTTTATGGGACTAAATTAAACTAAAAAAAGTGCCGAAGCACTTTTTTTAGTTATTATTAACAATATGTTATTCACTTCTTCTTGAGCGTCTGCCTTCAAAGGTAGCTTTTTTTCTATCTCCACCGTCACTGTCTCTTCTACTTGAAGAAGAACGATCGCTTCTTTCTCCACGATCTCTATCTCCACCTTCAGATCTTCTGCTACTAAATCCACCTCTATCTCCACGGTCACTTCTATCTCTATCACCACCTTCACTACGTCTGCTTCTAAAACCTCCAGAATCACCATCGCTGCTACTTCTTCTGCTTCTAAAACCACCGCCGTCATCATTTCTTCTTCTGTCGCCACGATCTCTATCGCCACCACTACTACGTCTTCTATCTCCACCTCCAGAGTCGTTTCTTCTTCCTCTAAAGCCTCCGCCAGAATCATTTCTTCTTCCGCCGCCTCCGCCACGTCTTCCGCCACGATCTCGATCTCTTCCGCCGCCTCCGCCGCCACCAGTATTGGTAGAAACTTCAACATTTACAAAACGTCCATCAACTTTAAAGTCGGTGAAAAATTCCATAATTTTTTCTTTGTGCTTTTCATCAGTATTAAAGAATGAGAAGTTTTCTTTACAGTCTACTTTAAATACATCATCTCTATCTAATTCTAAGCTTTCTTTTAAGAAATCTTTTAAGCGCATCCAATCATATCCATCACGTTCACCTACGTTAATAAAGTAACGTGTAGATCCGTCAGCAGGAGTTTCGCGTCCATTTGATTGGCTATTTAAATCTTTTGATTTCTTATAATAGTTTGAGAAACGTGTAAACTCTACCGAGAAAAATTTCTTGATTAAGTCCTCTTTAGTTAACTCTTCCATCATTTCACTTAACTTTGGTAAGTGAACATCAATATCAGGGTTAATTTCCGTTTCTTTTATTTTGTTTGCTAAATGAAACAATTGAATTTCGCAAATATTTTCTCCGTCAGGAATTTCTTTTTTAACGAATTCTCTTTTTATTTTTTTCTCTATTGCTTTTATTTTACGTTGTTTACTACGAGTAACAATTACAATAGATGTACCTGTTTTACCAGCTCTACCAGTACGCCCACTACGGTGTGTATAGGTTTCAATTTCGTCAGGTAATTCGTAATTAATTACGTGCGAAATATTATCAACATCAATACCACGTGCAGCAACATCTGTAGCTACTAACATTTGTATTTGTTTGTTACGGAATGATTTCATAACCAAATCTCGTTGGTTCTGACTTAAATCTCCGTGAATTGCAGCGGCATTATAACCATCTTCAATTAATTTTTCGGCAACAGCTTGTGTATTACGTTTTGTTCTACAAAATATTACAGAAAAAATACCTGGATTAGCATCTGCTAAACGTTTTAAAGCAGGATAACGATCTCTTCCGGAAACCACATAATATTCATGTGATACGTTTTCATTACCTGTATTTTTTGATCCTACTGTAATTTCAATAGGGTCATACATAAATTTTTTAGCAATACGTGATACTTCTTTAGGCATTGTTGCTGAGAATAACCATGTATTTTTATCTTCTGGTGTATCAGATAAAATTTCCGTAATGTCCTCATAGAATCCCATGTTTAACATTTCATCTGCTTCATCTAATATACAAACATCAATTTTTCTAATATCAACCATGTTACGACGAATCATGTCGCCCATACGTCCAGGAGTTGCAACAATAATTTGCGCACCTCTTTTAATTTCTCTTGCTTGGTCTTGTATGCTTGCGCCACCGTAAACGGCAACTACATTTAAACCTTTTATGTATTTAGAGTATTTTTTAATTTCGTTGGTAATTTGCATACACAACTCACGAGTAGGAGATAAGATTAAACCCTGTGTAGTACGGCTTTCTGCATCAATTTTTTCAATTAAAGGAAAACCAAACGCAGCAGTTTTACCTGTTCCTGTTTGTGCTAAAGAAACGATGTCCGTATCTTTCTCTAATAATAAAGGGATTGTTTTTTCTTGTACTTCTGATGGAGTTTCAAACCCCAAGTCTTTGATGGCCTTTAAGCAATTTTCGCTTAAGCCCAACTCTTCAAATGTTGCCATTTTTTAGTCTATTTTATTATGTTTATAGTGTTACGAGAGCACCCATTAATAAAATAATAGCCCATTTGTAACACAAACCACCGCTCTGGTGATTTTTAAATTCCGTGCAAATATACTATTTATTTAATAATTAACAATAAATGAATGTTTTTTTACACTAAAAGTAAAGTTTATTTGCTTTTATGTAAAGTTTGTTTTACATTTGTTTTTGAATAATTAAATTAAATTAAATGAATAACAGTTTTTTATTGCCTCATCAACTAAAAAAATGGGGATGGGTGTTGTTAATTTTAGGAATTGTAGCCGGAATTATATGTATGATTTTGGGTGTTGATTTTGGTGATATTTTTAAAATAAAGGTTTTTTCAATCTCATCAGAAGATTTTTTTAATAAATCACCATCGTTTAGTTTTATTGAAAATGGGATATTGGATGAATTAATTTCAATATTTATTATTATAGGTGGTATTATTGTAGGATTTAGTAAAACAAAAATTGAAGATGAGTACATTGCTCAATTAAGGTTAAGCTCATTAGTTTGGGCAGTTTATGTAAGTTGTGTTGTATTGTTATTAGCAACGGTTTTTGTGTATGGATTCTCTTTTTTGAATGTAATGATATATAATATGTTTACAGTATTGTTATTTTTCATTATTCGCTTTCACCTATTGTTGTATAAGTTAAATAAGGCGTAATATGAAAAATAAAATTAAAATACATAGAGCAATATATAATGTTACACAAGCAAAATTAGCTGAAGCGATAGGGGTGAGTAGACAAACCATAAATGCGATTGAAAAAAATAAGTATGTACCTTCTACGGTATTAGCATTAAAGTTAGCTTATTTTTTTAAAGTAGCTGTGGAGGAAGTTTTTGAGTTAACACCGGATGAATTGTATACTAAATAAGTTTGGTTGTCGCTCTGTGATTTATTTGGCTATCGCTTCACTATTTAAAAACGCCACTAATAATTTCACCGCTTTTCCGCGATGGCTTACACTTGCTTTTTCTACGGATGTCATTTCGGCAAATGTTTTGTTAAAGCCTTCTGGTATAAAAATAGGGTCATATCCAAACCCTTTTTTACCTCTTTTTTCTGAAATAATAGATCCTTTACAAATACCCTCAAAAGTATGTTGTTTTCCATTTAAATTTAATGCAATTACGGTTACAAAACGAGCATTTTTGTTTTTATGATGTTTTAATTTTTCTAACACCAAATTCATATTGTCGTCTGCATTATTGTTAGTACCCGCATAACGTGCGCTAAAAACCCCAGGTTCACCGTTTAATGCTTCAATTTCCAATCCAGTATCATCAGCAAAACAAGCTACTTGATAATTTTGGGTAACATAATTGGCTTTTTGTTTAGCATTACCTGCAATAGTTGGTTGCGTTTCGGGTATGTCTTCTGTGCAGTTAATAGATTTTAAAGTGAGCAAGTCAAAATTAGGTAACATGGTTTGTGTTTCCTGTACTTTATTTTTATTATTGGTAGCAAATATGATGGACATGATTTTGTTAAAAGATTAAAATGTTTAGGTAAAAATAGTTTGTAAAGTGGTAAGGTTGAAAGTTATGTATTTATCCATTTTTTAAAATATTTAACACGTTCTCTACTAACAATTAAGTTCTCGGTGGTGTTGTGTAAATAAATTTTTAGCCGGTTATTAGTATGTATGGATACTTTTTGAATACTATTAATGTGTAAAATATGACTTCTGTTAATTCTGAAAAAATATTTAGGATTAATTTGTTTTTCTAAATTGCTTAATGAATAATCTATGGTGTAGTTTATATTGTTTGCGTTTGCGAAAGTAGCATTTTCAAAACTATAAAAATAATTAACGTTTGTAATTTCTAAAATTTTTATGGTGGATCCAATTTTTATTGGTATTCGTTTTTTAAAAGAATTTTCATTTTGTAACTGATTTTTAAACTCATTTAATTGTTCCGTTTTTAAACTGTTTTTTTGAGCTTTTTCAATTGCTTTCTCTAATTTTAAGGCATTAATGGGTTTTAATAAATAGGATATGCTATTGTATTCAAACGCTTGAATACTAAATTCATGATATGCTGTGGTAAAAATAATTAGACTATTAATAGTTACATGGTTAAATATTTCAAAACATAAACCATCTGATAAATGAATGTCTAAAAAAATAAGATCGGGTTGTGGGTTGTTTTGAAACCATTTTATAGCATTTTTTACAGAAGATATAGTTGTAGTAATTTCAAAAGGATATTTCAATAACATCCGTTCTAATTTTCTACAAGAAGCTAATTCATCTTCAATAATTACAACTTTCATGAGTTTTCTATTTTTAGTAAAGGCAATTTAATACTATAATGCGTTTTTGAGTGGTTAATAATCACTTTTTTGTTTGTAAAAAAAGCATAGCGTTCAATACTGTTTTGTAGCCCTATTTTATGACTTTTTGAAAAATGTAACTTGGGGTTTAAATTGTTTTTAACAATAAGAAATTTATCTTTGATGGATATGTTTATATAAATATTTTTTTCAACACTAATTTCATTATGTTTTACAATATTTTCAAGCACTTGTTGTAAAATATTTGTAGGTAGATAAGCGCTATTGTCTAAGTTTTTAGATAAAGTAGTAGTAATGGCATTTTCAAAACGGTATTGTAGTAATTGGATATACTTTTTTGCAAATTTTAATTCATCAGTTAATAACGTAATGTCCTCTTTTTCATGAGTTAAAAAATGACGATAAATATCAGATAAGTTCTCAGAAAACAAAACTGCTTTTTTAGGATTTTCTTCTATTAAACTGGTTAAGACACTGATGTTATTGAATAGAAAATGCGGACTTAATTGTGATTTTAATTGTTGGTATTTTATAGAGTTTTGTAGACTATTTTGTGTTAAAAACTCTTTTTCTTGTTTGTTTGATAAATAAAATTGATATAAATGAATAGTAAGGGTGATAAATAAAAAATAAGGAGCAAAAATTACAATGGCATGAAGTGTATTTCTTGAATTAACACCAGGGTTATGAGTGTATATAGTGAGTATAGGAAATAAAGAAATATTGAATAGATAAATAATACCAATTGCTATTTTTTTAAACAGACCATTTAGTTGATTAGAGAAATAACTAATAAGCGCAATAAATAAACCAAAAGGTACGGGTGTTAATAAGTATTGACGCCCTCCTAAAAGATAAAATAAGAAATAAAAAATTAATGTTATTGCTAAAAATATGATTGTAGTTTCTTTTAGGGAAATTAGCGTAAGTTTTGTTGTTATTTTTTTTGCTCTATTGTAAAAAAGATGCCATAAAAACAATGTAAAAATAGCAACAAAAATAGCAATTGTTCCTTGAAAAAAACTTGCTTTTTGAAAAAATGGTATGGGTTTGTTTAATAGGTGTTTCATAAAAAAATACCCTATTATGTACATGGAAAAGAATGAATATAATCCTGATTTAAAAATGATTAATAGTGTATGTTTTTTATGCGTTAAAAAGAATTTGTTGTAAAATTGTAAGGCAATAAATGAAGGGGTAAATAATATTAAAAAGGAATAAATGAAAGTAGCTTTATGGTTTAATAAGTTAGTATTAGAGCCTATGATTATAATAAGTGTAGCAAGCGTGAAAACACTAAAACTTAATAGTGTAGCATATTTTAAAGAATTTAATATTTTTTTCATAACCTTTTTTTCTTCAAAGATGCTGTAATTATTTGTTGGTCTAAAATTTAAAATAGTGAGCTGTTGTTTTTAGTAAGTAAGTTGTATGGTGTTATTATTAAAAGATTTAAAAGTTGTAAAAATTGAAAGTAATTTTGTAGGTAAGTATTTGTTTAAAAACGAGAACACTAATTTATAAAAATTTAATTTTACCTACTACCTACTACCTACTACCTACTACCTACTACCTACTACCTACTACCTACTACCTACTACCTA
>CAZSQD010000115.1:0-7841 GCA_964608925.1 uncultured Kordia sp. | reverse complement strand
TTGCTGATGCTCCTCATTGCTCTGACTGCTATTGTAGTAATTTGCAGCAACACCGTTGGCTTTCAGTCCATCTACTTGATCTTTCATTAAAGCTATTAATGGCGAAATAACGATAGTAACTCCTTTAAAAAGCAATGCAGGTATTTGAAAACAGATAGATTTTCCGCCACCTGTTGGCATAATCACCAAATTATCATGACCGTTTAAAACGGATTCAATAATTTCTTGTTGTTGCGCTCTAAAATTATCATATCCAAAATACTTTTTTAGGGTAGGGAAGAGTTGTGTGGTATGGTTAGTCATGATATCTACTACTTAATATATTTATGCATTAAGCAAAGATATTAAAGAAAAGGTTATTCTGATTGTTAGAAACAAAAAAAAACCGAAGCGATAGCTTCGGTTTTTGATATTATATGTAATCTAATTTATTAAATAAAATTAACAATTATATTCTCACGCCAACAGGTAGTAAGTTTTTATACCGTTTGTGTTTACGTACAAATTTTACAATTTTAGGGCAAGTAGGCATCATTTTAAGTTCACGATCATCTACTAGGTCTAAAACAGCTTTTATAAATTTATTTTGAAAATCCTCATCCGTAACAGATTCAGGAATATTGGTTTTGGTTAAAAATATTTTGCGTTCACCAGGAGCATATTCAATAATAGCTAATTCCTCATTTATGGTAGTTTCAAATTGTCTTAAAAACTCGTTATCTGTTAATTCAATTTCCATTTTTTTATTTTTTGGGGTACTTGTATATTTAATTAAGTAATATATTAATTAAGTGAACCATACAAAGATACGGAAAAAAAGCTATATTTTTGTAAAAAGCAAAGTGTAAATACTTGTAATTAAACACATTTCATGTTAAATGACACCAAAAAGTAATAAAATAGCAGTGTATTTTGTACCTGGAATGGCAGCAAACTCAAAAATATTTGAAAATATTAAATTGCCAATAACGCAATATGAATGTTTTTATTTGGAATGGAAAATCCCTATAGACAATGAAAGTTTGCAAAGTTATGCCAAACGAATGTGTGCTGAAATTAAGCATGAAAATCCAATATTAATAGGTGTTTCTTTTGGTGGTATTATAGTGCAAGAAATGAATAGATTCATAAAAGTGCATAAAACAGTAGTAATATCAAGTGTACTACACCAAAACGAATTTCCTTTGCGTATGAAATTTGCGAAGCGTACAAAAATTTATAAATTATTGCCATCAAGCTTATTGTCAGACGTAGAAAAAATGGCAAAATATGCATTTGGAGAAACGATAAAAAGTAGAGTAAAACTCTATGAAAAATATTTATCTATGAGTGATGGGAACTATTTAAAGTGGGCAATACAAGAAATTGTAAATTGGGAGCAAAATCAACATTTAAAAAACATTATTCATATACATGGTAGTGATGATAAAATTTTTCCGAAGCAAAACATAAAACACCATTTTGTAGAGGTAAATAAAGGAACTCATGTAATGATTGTATATAAATATAAATGGTTTAATGAAAATTTACCAAAATTATTAACAGCATAAAACAAATATAAATGAAAATAGTTAAAAATGTAATTTTTGGAATTGGACTTATTTTTATTGCTGGGATTTTTATCAATTCAGCATCAAAAAAAAATACAAGTTCAACTTCAAATAAACCTGCAGAAAAATTGGTAGACACTACTTATGTTGAAAAATATAAAGTGTATGCACTAACATTACCCATTAATTTAAGGTTAGCGGATGAATTGGTACCCGTAAGTGATCCAGATGTTAAAGAACGTATTGATAGAGAATTTTTGGTAAATACCTATTGGCAGTCTAACGGTTTTTTAATGTTTAAGCGCGCGCATAAATATTTCCCAATAATTGAAAAAATATTAGTAGAAGAAGGTGTTCCAGATGATTTTAAGTATTTAGCAGTTATTGAAAGCGGATTAACCAATGCAGTTTCACCAGCAGGAGCAAGAGGTTTTTGGCAAATTATGAAAACTACAGGTAGAGAGTACGGCTTAGAAATTAATGGGAATGTAGATGAGCGTTATCATTTAGAAAAAGCAACTCGTGTGGCATGTAAATACTTAAAAAAAGCAAAAGCTAAATTAGGTAGTTGGACACTTGCTGCGGCAGCATACAATGCAGGAATGACGGGAATGTCAAAAAGGCTAGCCAAACAAAAAGTAACTACATATTATGATTTATTGTTAGGTAGTGAAACTTCACGATATGTACCCCGTATTGTTGCAGTAAAATATATTATGATGCAACCACATCAATTTGGGTATAATTTTTCCGACAATGATTTGTATGCACCCATTCCAACACGTACAATATCAATTACAAAACCGATATTAAATATGGCAGATTTTGCACAAAAATATGGAATTAATTATAAAATATTAAAATTGCACAATCCTTGGTTAAGAGAAGGTCATTTAAATAATAAATCAGGACGTTTATATGAAATTGAAATCCCACAAAAAGAATACTACAATAAATAAAAAAATGAGTACAATTATATTTTTAATCGGTATTGGTTTATTAGCTGGTTTTTTAAGTGGAATTTTAGGTATTGGAGGAGGAGTTATAATGGTTCCGTTACTTTTACTAATAGGTTTTACACAACATCAAGCACAAGGTACAAGTTTAGCAGCTATGGTTCCGCCAGTAACACTTTTAGCAGTATTACAGTATAGTAAAGAAGGACATGTAGATTGGAAAATGGCTTTGGTAATATCGGCAACATTTATTATAGGTGGGTTATTTGGTGCTAAAATAGCAACCGCAATAAATGAGCAACTATTAAAGCGTATTTTTGGAGTACTCATGTTGTTTATAGCTATAAAAATGATATTCGGAAAATAGGAGAAATAGATCAGTGGTAAAAGGAAATAAACCTCCTCGCTCCAATAATACGAGGCAGTAAGCTTCATTTTTATAAACTTTAAATGTAGAACATCAGAAAATTTAACCTCCCAATAATTTATCGGGATGGGTATCACTCCACGATTAACTCAAGTATATTTGATAAATTTCTTTGATGTAGTTGGATAAAAAAGTCGTCAATCTAATAAACATAATTATTTTTTTATAAAAGTTAGCTAGTTTTTTGCAATTGCAGTTTTTGTAGTATTAGCGTTAACTAATAAGGCACTTAAGCCCGTTTTAAATCCAACAATTGATGTTTCAGTAGTATGTGTTATGTGATGTTTTGGTGTTTCCTTATTGATAGCTACAATTTTATTTTCGTTATCAATATATAGCGTTAGCGGAAAACCTAATGTTTGCTTTAGTGTAGTAACTTCTTTTGAAAAAATATTTTCACGCTCATTTATATATAGTATATTGATATACTTATTAAATTCTTTAGCCGATTTTCTTGCGGTATTTTGATTATCCCAAAATAAAATAACAAAATCAATTTGATCATGTAATTCTTTTGCTAAGTCATTGAGAGCAGTAACTTCATTTTCTCTTCTAACACACCATGATGCATAAGTAACTAAAACAATAGGTTTTTTAAAATAAGTGTCAATATGAATAATACTGCCATTTATTTTTTTAGCTTTAAAATTTTTAAATTTAGTATTCGTTAAATTACTATCTATGAATTTAGTAAATAAGAACTTAGCTGCGGTGTAGTCTTTAATTTTATATGCAAAATCTGCTTTTTTTGCGTAGTTTTTAAAGTGTGTACGCATTGCTACAGAAAATAATTTTTCTGGTTGCTCAGTAGTTTGAGCAAAACTTTGGAAAATTATCCAAAAAAAAAAAACGCTATGTATACTATTTTTTTCAAAATTATTTATTTTTAAAAAGTAGTAAGTTGTTTTGGTATTATAAAGATAGGAAGTGTTTTTTTAACAACAATATATAATCGGTCAACTACCAACAAATAAGGTTTAAACGTAAAAAAGCCTGTAATTTACAGACTTTTTTTAATAATTTCGGGCTATCTTTATTATCGTCTACGTTGGTTACGTGAGCGGTTATGGTTAGGTACATTGGCGCGTTTCATTTGTTGTTTCATCATTTTTATTTGATCTCCTAACATGCCATGTTTGTCCAATTGCTCTGCCTCTTTTAGTAATTTGTTAGCTTCTACCTTTCTATTTTTACTAGCTACAATACCTGCTAAAAATAATTTTGCAGCAGCCATATCATGATCAAAGTTTAAACCTAAATCAACCGCTTTACGTAAATATTTTTCCGCTTTTAATGGTGTGGTTTGGTACTCAAATTGCCCTTTTAAAAAGTTCCAATACCCTAATTGTTTTTTGGTTAAAGCAGTTTCGGGGTTTTTAATTTTTGCTAAAAGTCTGTTAGCACCGTCCATGTCTTGTTTTTTTAGCTTAAACATTACCGCTAAAATAATCTCATTTTTAAAGTATAGTAATACAGGTATAGCGGTTAGTAAAAGTAACATAATTCCGTTACCAATTTGACTATCTGTAAATTGCCAAACAGCAAGCGCAAACAACGCAAATGCAGCTATTAATTTTATATTTTTATTAAACATATTATAAAGTGTGAAATTTTTGCACAAAACTACATCTTTTTTATGATAATAACCTTTAATTTGCATTGAGATTATTTTACTATTTGATAGTTTTTGGTGTAGAACTAAAAACTTTGAAAAATATTTAAAATAGATTTGCCAAACTAAAAACTCTTTGTATATTTGCACGCACATTTTAAATAGTTGCGATGCTATTAAAAAATAGAGTTTAAAAAATAACATAAGTTTCTAAATAATATAAGTAATGAAAAGAACGTTTCAACCATCAAAAAGAAAAAGAAGAAATAAACACGGATTTAGAGATAGAATGGCTTCTGTAAATGGAAGAAAAGTTTTAGCTCGTAGAAGAGCAAAAGGAAGAAAAAAATTATCTGTTTCTTGTGAAACAAGACATAAAAAATAATGATTAACAATTGTTGATAAATTAAAGGTGTTCCCATTGGGTAACGCCTTTTTTTATACCCAATAAACAACTATTTTTGCACTACTATAACACAACACACTACAAATGCCAAAAAGAAAAGATATAAAATCAGTATTATTGATTGGTTCAGGCCCAATTGTTATCGGTCAAGCTTGTGAGTTTGATTATTCAGGTTCTCAAGCATTGCGTTCTTTACGTGAAGAAGGTTTAGAAACTACATTGATAAATTCTAATCCTGCCACTATTATGACGGATCCGTCAATGGCAGATAATGTGTACTTAAAACCGTTAACCACAAAATCAATTATTCAAATACTAAAAGACCATCCAAGTATTGATGCCGTTTTACCTACAATGGGAGGTCAAACAGCATTAAACTTATGTATAGAGGCAGATGAAAAAGGTATTTGGAAAGATTTTGGTGTAGAAATTATAGGTGTTAATATTGATGCTATTAATGTTACTGAAGATAGAGAACAGTTTAGAGAACTAATGCTTTCTATTAATATTCCAATGGCACCACAAGCAACAGCAACTTCTTTTTTAAAAGGAAAAGAAATTGCGCAAGAGTTTGGTTTTCCATTAGTAATCCGTGCCTCTTTTACATTAGGAGGAGCAGGAGCAGCAATTGTACATAAAGAAGAAGATTTTGATGAATTATTATCAAACGGATTAGAAATTTCTCCTATCCATGAGGTAATGATTGATAAAGCATTATTGGGTTGGAAAGAGTATGAACTAGAGTTATTACGTGATGCAAATGATAATGTAGTCATCATTTGTTCTATAGAAAATATGGACCCAATGGGTATTCATACAGGAGATTCAATCACCGTTGCACCCGCAATGACTTTATCTGATACTACATATCAAAAAATGCGTGACATGGCAATACACATGATGCGTAATATTGGTGATTTTGCAGGTGGTTGTAATGTGCAATTTGCAGTTTCTCCAGACGAGAATGAAGATATCATAGCTATTGAAATCAATCCACGTGTATCACGTTCATCAGCATTAGCAAGTAAGGCAACGGGTTATCCTATTGCAAAAATAGCCTCTAAATTAGCAATTGGTTATCATTTAGATGAATTACAAAATCAAATTACAAAATCAACATCAGCTTTATTTGAGCCAACCTTAGATTATGTAATTGTAAAAATACCTCGTTGGAATTTTGATAAATTTGAAGGCTCTGATCGTACTTTAGGTTTACAAATGAAATCCGTAGGTGAAGTAATGGGTATTGGGCGTACTTTTCAAGAAGCATTGCATAAAGCCACACAATCATTAGAAATTAAGCGTAATGGTTTAGGGGCTGATGGTAAAGGGGAAACCGATTACAACACCATTATTGAGAAATTAACCCACGCAAGTTGGGATCGCGTTTTTGTAATTTATGACGCTATTGCAACGGGTATACCGTTGAGTAGAATACATGAAATTACTAAAATTGATATGTGGTTTTTAAAGCAATATGAAGAGATGTTTCACCTTGAAAAAGAAGTTGCAACCTTTACTATTGATACTATTGAGCATGATTTATTGTTAGAAGCCAAACAAAAAGGATACGGTGACCGACAAATAGCACACATGTTGGGTTGTTTGGAAAGTAAAGTATATGCCAAACGTGAAGAACTAAATATTAAACGTGTTTTTAAATTAGTAGATACTTGTGCGGCAGAATTTGAAGCAAAAACACCTTATTATTATTCTACATTTGAAAGTCAGGTAGAATTGGCGGACGGTACAAAATATGTACATAATGAAAGTGTAGTTTCTGATAGAAAAAAAGTAATTGTATTGGGGTCTGGCCCTAACCGTATTGGTCAAGGTATTGAATTTGATTACTGTTGCGTACACGGTGTTTTAGCTGCAGCCGAATGTGGTTATGAAACCATTATGATTAACTGTAATCCAGAAACGGTTTCTACCGATTTTGATACGGCAGATAAATTATACTTTGAACCTGTTTTTTGGGAACATATTTATGATATTATTCAGCATGAAAAACCAGAAGGTGTAATTGTACAATTAGGAGGTCAAACGGCTTTAAAATTAGCAGAAAAATTAGAACGCTACGGAGTTAAAATTTTAGGAACATCTTTTAAAGCATTAGATTTAGCAGAGGATAGAGGACATTTTTCTCAAATGTTAATTGAAAATAATATTCCTTTTCCTGAATTTGCTATAGCAGAAACAGTAGACGAGGCATTAGTAATTGCAGATACCTTAGATTTTCCAATATTAGTACGTCCATCGTATGTATTAGGAGGTCAAGGAATGAAAATTGTAATTAATAAGCAAGAATTAGAAGAACATGTTTTTGATTTGTTACGTAAAATCCCAGGAAATAAATTACTGTTAGATCATTATTTAGATGGTGCAATAGAAGCAGAAGCAGATGCTATTTGTGATGGTGAAAATGTACAAATAATTGGTATTATGGAGCATATTGAGCCTTGTGGAGTGCACTCTGGAGATTCAAACGCAACCTTACCGCCTTTTAATTTAGGAGAGTTTGTAATGCAACAAATTAAAGATCATACCAAAACCATAGCATTAGCTTTAGAAACCAAAGGGTTAATTAATATCCAATTTGCAATAAAAGACGATAAAGTATATATTATTGAAGCCAATCCAAGGGCATCACGTACGGTACCGTTTATTGCAAAAGCATACAAGCAACCGTATGTAAATTACGCAACTAAAGTAATGTTAGGTCACAATAAAGTAACCGACTTTGATTTTAAACAAGATTTAAAAGGGTATGCCATTAAGCAACCAGTTTTTTCTTTTGATAAATTCCCGAATGTAAACAAACAATTAGGACCCGAAATGAAAAGTACAGGAGAAAGTATCTTGTTTATTGACGATTTAAAAGATGATC
>CAZSQD010000114.1:3853-7845 GCA_964608925.1 uncultured Kordia sp. | reverse complement strand
CCTGGTGGTGCAGCCGCTTATATGGATTTCACAAACATTTGTGGAGATATTAAAATTATCGGATGGGTCGGTGGCTCATTAATTGACTGTACTGGTACTGTTGATGCAGCTGGTGTTATTTCTTTTGGAGACATGACCGTTTACAATGGAGCTTCTCCATCTACTGGAGTATGGTTTGACTTAGGTCCTTCTACATATACACCAAATTAATCGTTAACATTTAAAAAATATAACAATGAAAAATATAATTAAAAATAATTTCAAATTATTTGTAGCTTCAATAGCTTTAGTGGCTTTTGTTAGTTGCGATGAAGATGATGCTGCTGCTGGTTTAAATGCGAAACAAAAAACATCTTTTGCTTCTACTACAGTTACAAGTATTTCTTTAACTGAAGGTGGTAGTGATGTGATTCCTTTTACTATTAACAAGGCTATCAGTAAACCATCTCAATTCAAAATTGAATTAATTAACAGCACACTAAGTCAATCTGATTTATTTGTTGGTGATCAAGAGATGGATGGTGATACTTTTGAAGCTGGAAATGGTTTTGAAATTACGGTACCAGCTTTCGCTTCAAGTTTTGATATACCAGTAAATGCTATTGCTGATATTCTTCCTGAAAATACTGAATCTGCAGTATTAAAAATTAGTGCAGCTGGCGTAAGAACTATCCTTATTGATGGTGGTTTTGCAAGTGTAAATTTAACTATTGCTGATGACGGTTTAGCTTGTCCATGGTCTTTACAAGAAGTAGGTGACGCTACATGGAGTGGTACAAATGTACCTGGAGCAGGACCTGATACTGCAAGTATTATTACTACATCATATGATGGTACCACATTAACAATGCAAGGTCTTGCTCATGCATGGGTTGAAGACACAACATATTGGGATGAGGTTATAACTGCAACTACTCCTGTAGTATTTGAAATACATCTTGATGGTTCTATTACCATTGCAAAGCAATTTACTTGTTCTACTACATGGAATGGGAATGCTCAACCAGATTATTCTGTTGAAGCAACTGGAACATTTGACACTTGTACAAAAACATTAGTTATAAACTATGATTTAATACAAAATGATAATGTTACTGATTCTGGTGTAGAAACAGTTACAATGGATTAATTAACAATCTATATAATTATCTAAAACCACCCTTTAATTAGGGTGGTTTTTTTATGCCCTAAATTTAAATTTAAACTCAAATAGAATTCACTACATTTGCAATTGTAAATTTTACTTATGAAAACAAACGAAATTTTTGGATCAAGAGCTATTATAGAAGCTATTAATGCCAATACACAAATTGAAAAAGTATATATGATTAAGGAGGCTCAAAATGAGCTAAGTAAAGAGTTATTTGATTTATTAAAAAAATCAAATACACCTTACCAATATGTACCCATACAAAAGTTCAGAAAATACGAAGATAAAAACCATCAAGGTGTTTTTGCTAAAATAGCTTTAGTGAATACGGTAACCATTGATGAACTTACTGAAAATTTAGTACTCTCAGAAAACCCAATGCTTTTAATGCTAGATGGCGTTAATGATGTACGTAATTTTGGGGCAATTGCGCGTACAGCAGTTTGTACTGGAGTAAAAGGGATTATCATTTTAGAAAAAGGAGCAGCACCTATAAATGCCGATGCTATTAAAACATCTGCTGGTGCATTATTTAATATACCTGTTTGTAGAGTAAACCATTTAAAAGATGCTATTTACTACTTACAAGGTAGCGGGTTTCAAATTGTAGCTGCATCTGAAAAAACAGATGATTTAGTTTATGATATTGACTTTAAAAAACCAACCGCAATCATTATGGGCTCTGAAGGACGTGGAGTAAACCCTTCTACCCTTAAAATTTGCGACTTTAAAGCCAAACTACCTATGCATGGTACCATAGAATCTTTAAATGTTTCCGTAGCTTGTGGTGCATTTTTATATGAAGCTGTTAGACAAAAAATAGTGAGTAGTGATTAGTTACCAGTTATTAATATGTAGTCATTTTGAAACATAAAAAAAATGCCTGAACAATGTTCAGGCATTTTTTATGATTTTATTTTGGATTATCACACCGCGATTAACCATTTTTAGCTGCTAAATAACGTTCGGCATCTAAAGCTGCCATACAACCTGTACCTGCTGCAGTAACTGCCTGTCTGTACACATGATCTGCTGCATCACCAGAAACAAAAACACCTGCTACATTTGTTTTTGATGTTCCTGGTTCATTAACAATATAACCTGTTTCATCTAAAGCTAAATAGTCCTTAAAAATATCCGTATTTGGCTTATGCCCAATAGCTACAAAGAAACCTGTTGCTGGTATATCTTTTTCTTCGCCCGTAATTTTATTTTTAACACGTGCTCCTGTTACACCATAATCATCTCCTAAAACTTCTACGGTTGAAGTATTGAATAAAATTTCAATGTTTTCTGTTTTTTGAACTCTTGCTGCCATTATTTTTGACGCTCTAAATTCATCACGTCTTACTAACATGGTCACTTTTTTACATATATTAGATAAGTAATGTGCTTCCTCACAAGCAGAATCTCCTGCACCTACTAAAACAACTTCTTGGTTTTTATAGAAAAAACCATCACAAACGGCACAAGCAGAAACACCTCCACCCATTTTTAAATATTTCTGTTCCGATTCTAATCCTAAATATTTTGCAGCTGCTCCTGTAGATATAATTACAGTTTCACAATGAATTTCTTTTTCATCATTAATCCAAACTTTATGCACATCTCCAGAAAAATCAACTTTAGTCACCCAACCTTCACGCACATCCGTTTCAAAACGTTCTGCTTGTGCTTTTAGCTCTTCCATCATTGCTGGCCCTGTAATTCCTTCTGGATAACCAGGGAAATTTTCTACCTCATTGGTTGTTGTTAATTGCCCACCTGGTTGGCTACCCATATACATTACTGGGTTCATACTCGCTCTTGCTGCATATATTGCTGCGGTATAACCTGATGGCCCTGAACCTATTATTAGGCATTTTACTTTTTCTATTGTTGCTGACATTTTTATTTTCTTTTAATCATGGGACGATAGCCCAAAAGTTATTTTTTATATTAAAAATCAAATCTTACTCCCAAAATTTAAGGGCATTTATTACAAATGATTTTATTTTTTACAAATGTAAAAAAATATACTATGCTATTACATATCCTGCAATAAATAGTATTGATTTTTATATCATTTTATACTATGCTAAAATAAGTTGCTTGATTACTTCTTTTTGCAGGTACTCATTTATATTAATAATTATTTTAGATTTCCCGTAACTCAACTCTTCCCGTAAAGCAGAAGATGTTAAACGCACCACCAAAACATCATTTTGTAAAATAACACTATCCGTATACGCCTCTATAGCTTGCCCCATAACTGCGTACCATGCGTTTTGTGCGTCTATTATCTCAATACCTTTATCTAAGTTATTAGCTTTCATAAAACCTTTTAAGGCATCACCTATGGTCATACTTCCTTGAAACCTATCTTTATCCTTCTTCATTATTTTAAATTGTATTTTTGGTGTTTTTTATAATGGAATAAAATACCTTTATTATTTTTTAAAATCAGTTTTTTAGCGGTTAATTTAACTATCGTTTCTTCCCAACTATCATATGGTGTTTTAGTTTGTAGTATAACTTCATCTCCTCTAAAAATTACATGTAACGTATCTTTTATATGATTGGCTTTATATTTTCCTGAAAAATCTGATTTCGTTTTTTTTTCTAAACCCATTTCCCTTTGCATCAATACTAAAATAATCTACCGTAGTATTAACACTATATTTTTTAATTTTTTTAGTAGCGGATTCTACCAATTCAATTTCCCAATAACCATTTAAATGCACTAAATCATCTTGTTGTATTTGTCTTGCGCATCCAACAAGTACTAATAATACTATACTATAACTTAAAAATCTCATACGCTTGTTTTGTGTTTTGCAATACTGCTTCCGTTCTATTAATA
>CAZSQD010000114.1:0-3843 GCA_964608925.1 uncultured Kordia sp. | reverse complement strand
GAAAATTTGACCAAAAGCGTCTTGGTTTACTAAATTAATTAGCTCGGTCACACGTTCTTCATCTAACTTATCAAAAATATCATCTAATAATAAAATAGGTTTTACACTTGCCTTTTGGCTTAAAAAATCAAATTGCGCTAATTTTAAAGCAATTAAAAATGTTTTTTGTTGCCCTTGACTTCCAAATTTTTTAATGGGATATCCAGCAATTTTAAACACAAAATCATCCTTATGAATACCTACTGAGGTATATTGTAAAACCCTATCTTTTTGTAAATTATCAATAAACAATATAGCTAAATCAGTTTCATTTAGCTGACTTTTATACTCCAAACTCACCACTTCCTTATGATTGCTTAATGTTTGATATCGCTCTAAAAAAATAGGTGTAAAATTAGCTATGAAATCTTTCCTTTTTTGATGTATACTATTTCCAAATTCAACTAACTGCTCATTATAAACAGCTAAAGTATCAGCATTAAACGTACTATTTAAAGCAAAATATTTTAACAACGCATTACGCTGACTTAACGTTTTTGTATATTTAATCAAAACTAGTAAGTAGCTTTTATCAGACTGTGAAATAATACTATCCATAAACTTACGGCGCACCTCACTCCCATTATTTATCAAATCACTATCCGAAGGTGATATAATTACTAAAGGCAAAAAACCAATATGATCAGAAAAACGTTCGTACAATTTACCGTTGCGTTTAATTGTTTTTTTTTGACCTTTCTTTAAGCTAATAATAATTTTTTCTTCCCTATCCTTTTTTTGATACTGACCATCAATTACAAAAAAATCGGAATTATGATTAATATTTTGACTGGAAACTGAGTTGAAATAGCTTTTACTATACGATAAATGGTAAATAGCATCCAACACATTTGTTTTACCCACGCCATTATTACCTATAAAACAATTAATTTTATGGTTAAACTGAAATGTTTTTGACGTAAAATTTTTATAATTTACTAATGATATTTGTTGTAAAATCATAACCTACACCCCCGCAAAGGGTTTTATTTGATAAAGCATTGCAAATTATTGAAAATTATCAAAACAATAGCCTAAAAATTAAAAGAAAAATTATATTTTTGCTCGACTTATAATAATATACAATTATGGCTACATATAAAAAAAGAGGGTACAGAAAACCAAAAGAAAAAATTACTGACGTTGTAGATAATACAACTAATGATGTTGAAGGATATGTTGAAGGTGAAAGTACTACCGAAGAAATATTTGAAAACTTAGATGATACCGCAAATAAAGTTGAAGAATGGGCTGCATCCAATCAAAAAAAGATTTTTATGGTGGTTGGAGCAATTGCATTATGCGCATTGTTATACATGGGGTACACTAAATTTGTTCAAGAACCTAAAGAGGCAGATGCTGCAAACGCAGCTTATGTAGCACAAGATTATTTTGCAAAAGCAGTAAATGCAACGGGTACAACTCAAGATTCATTATTTAATTTAGCTTTAAATGGTGTAAATGGAAAAGTTGGTTTAGTTAGTATTGCTGAAAATTACAGTGGCACAAAAGCTGGAAACTTAGCAAACTATGCTACAGGTATGGCTTATTTAAACATGAATGACTACAAGAATGCTGTAAGTTACTTAGATAATTTTTCAAGTGAAGATGAAGTTTTTGGAGCAAGTGCAAAAGGAGCAATTGGTGATGCATACATGCAACTAAGTACTGCTGAAAACCCGTTATTAGAAGACGCTTTAAGTGCTTACGAGAAAGCATTAGCTGCAACTACAAACACATACACCACTCCAAAATTTTTATACAAAGCTGCCGTAGTAGCTTTAGATTTAGGTAAAAATGATGTAGCTGCTAAATACTTAACACAAATTAAAAACAACTACGCATCTTCATTAGAGGCTGCTAAAGTTGATGCTTTATTAGGTAAGGCTCAAGCTAAATAATATGGCTACCATACATAAAAACTTATCAAGTTACGATAAAAACACAATCCCAAATGCGAAAAATTTTCGATTTGGGATTGTTGTTTCTGAATGGAATCCAAACATTACACAAGGTTTATTACAAGGAGCAACGGACGCACTTTTAGAAAACGGAGTAACCCCTCAAAATATTATTACTTGGAACGTACCTGGTACTTTTGAGCTTACTTTTGGAGCTAAACATTTAGCAAACACCCAAAAAGTAGATGCAATTATTGCCATTGGAAGTGTTATACAAGGTGAAACTAAACATTTTGATTTTGTTTGTGAAGCTGCTGCTCAAGGCATAAAAGACCTGAATGTATTAGCTAACACTCCCGTTATTTTTTGTGTACTAACGGACAACAATATGCAACAAGCTATTGATCGTTCTGGCGGGAAACACGGTAATAAAGGTACAGAAGCTGCTATTGCAGCCATAAAAATGGCAACTTTAAAACAGTCATAAAAATCAACTACATTTATAAAAGTCTCACTGTAAAGTGGGGCTTTTCTTTTTTAGAGCGCATCCTAATACAACTCATCCTATAAAAATTACAACTCAGTAACTTCTATTTTAAATAACGGTAAAACCTATTGATATTTGTATCACATTAATCAAAGGACTAACATTTTCATCCTTTATAAAACAAAATCATTATGAAAACTATAGCTTTATTATTTGCCGTTTTATGCAGTAGTATTTTTGCAACTGCACAAACTGAAACAAAAACAACTGGTGTTACCATCACAGTAACCATTAACAATGCAACCAATGACAATGGTAAAATGCTTTTTGGACTACACACAAAAGACACTTTTATGAAGGCGGATGCCATCCAAAAACAACAAAGCAAAATTGTTAATGGTAAAACTACTATTACCTTTACTAATATTACTCCTGGTTTTTATGGTATTCTTGTTGTACATGATGAAAACAATAACAAGCGAATGGACTTTGAATTGAATGGAATGCCCAAAGAATCCTACGGAGCGTCAGGAAACGGAATGAGTTTTGGGCCGCCACAATTTATGGATGCTAAATTTACAGTAACTGACAAAGATGTTAATTTGGAAATTAGACTCTAAATACAATTACAAAAAAACACCTCATAACTTTACATAGTTATGAGGTGTTTTACTTAATATAACCAACTATTTATTTTAACCTAACCAAGATTGCATCATCCAAATAGTTTTTTCTTGTTCGGTAATTAAATCGCTCATTAAGGAGTTGGTGCCTTCATCATTTGCGTCATCTGACAAATTTAAAATATAACGTTCTACCTGTAATAAACTAGATAATGACGTTACAATAAGTTGCACCGCATCAGCATCCTTAGATACGTTTTTACCTACTGCCACTTTTGATTTTTCCTGATAATCTTCAAAAGTATGCAGAGGTACTTCACCTAACGTTAAAACACGTTCGGCAATTTCATCTACTTTCATATTTGCATCATTATATAATTCTTCAAATTTTACGTGCAACTCAAAAAATTGTTTCCCCTTTATATTCCAATGTATCCCTCTTAAATTTTGGTAATACGTTTGAAAACTTGACAATAACTCATTTAAAGCAGTACTAATTTCTTGTGTTTTTTGAGTATCTAATCCTAAAATATTTGTTTTCATAATTTCATTTTTTTGTTTACACAAAGATATTACCTATTTATAGTAAAATAACTATAGTTTTTATTGATTGTTTTTATATCTTTATAAAAAAAATTTATACGAAAAAATGAACATCACACAATTAAAATATGTTTTAGCTACTAAATGTAGTAGTTCAATGAATTAGGCTATAAAATACGATCATATAGATCTATCGCTCATACAGCGTCATATATTTAATTATCTATATTCAGGGTCGGAATCTTAACCC
>CAZSQD010000113.1:0-7889 GCA_964608925.1 uncultured Kordia sp. | reverse complement strand
CATGAAAATTAAAAATCTTGCAATCGTAGCGCTTACTTCAATCGTATTAATATCTTGTGGTAAAGACATAAAAAAAGCATCTGATGCAGTAAAGGAAACAACAAACGAAGTTGTAAAAGAGGTAAAGGAAACAACAAACGAAGTTATAAAAGACGTAATAGAAGTTACAGAGGTAATGGTGGCAACACTAGAGCAATTAGCATCAGGTAAAGCTGTTTATGCTAAATTATGTGTAGTTTGTCATCAAGCAAATGGTCAAGGTATACCAGGAGCTTTTCCTCCATTAGCAAAATCTGATTATTTAAACGAAAATGCAGAACGTGCCATTGAAATTGTTGTAAAAGGTAAAACAGGAGAAATTACAGTAAACGGTGTAAAGTACAATAGTGCAATGACGCCACAACCATTAAATGATCAAGAAATAGCAGATGTATTAACGTATGTGTACAGCTCTTGGGATAATAGTAAAACAGTTATTAGTAAAGAATTAGTTGAAACAGTAAAAGCAAAACTATAGTTTACAAGAAAATAAAATACTAAAAAGAGTGATCATTTTAAATGATCACTCTTTTTTATGTCTAAAATTTAAAAGATGATATATGTCAGTTTTTTTATGAAGTATAAACAACTATCTTTGCAATATAAAAGACTAAAAGGTATTTTAAATTAAATAATTATAATTATGAATATTACTAAAGAGAATACAATAGCAGAAATAGTAGCAGAAAATATAAATGCAGCCCATGTTTTTAAAAAATATGGAATAGATTTTTGTTGTGGCGGAGGGATTTCTGTAGAGAAAGCATGTGCAAAAAAAAATGTAACTTATATTGATTTAGAAAAAGAGTTGTTAGCAATTGATGTGGTAAATAGAGCTTATAATTATGACAGTTGGAAGTTGGATTTTTTAATAGATCATATTGAAAATATTCACCATACCTATGTTGAGGAAAATAGTCCTTTAATTTTGCAATATTCAAATAAAGTAGCAAAGGTACATGGAGCACATTTTCCACAAGTAGTTAAAATTAATGATTTATTTGCAGCAGTTGCTCAAGAATTAGCAGCACACATGAAAAAAGAAGAATTGATTTTATTTCCTTTTATCAAACAAATGGTAAAAGCAGAAAAAGAAGGAAGTGTAGTTGCTGCACCACATTTTGGAACGGTAAATAATCCAATAGCAATGATGCATGAAGAGCATGAAAATGCAGGTGATGTATTTAAGGAAATAGCGGTGTTAACTAATAATTACAACGCGCCAGAAGGAGCTTGTAATACTTTTAAAGCATTGTATGCGAAATTAGAAGAATTTGAGCAAGATTTACATCAACATATTCACTTAGAAAACAACATATTATTTCCAAAAGCAATAGCGTTAGAACAAAAATAATAACAGACTGACATTTATCAGTAAAAAAGATAATTTAGTACAGTAAATTTGTAGAAACTAAAATAAAGGTATAGATGTCTTTATTTGGCCTATGAAAAATAAATAAATAATTATGAAAAAAATACTATTATCAATCGCCGTAGCTACTTTAGGAGTAGTAGCTATGTCAGCACAACAATTTGATTTATCAGGTGAATTTAGACCTCGTTTTGAAAACAGACATGGTTATAAAACCTTACACTCACCAACGGATGATGGTGCAAATTTTGTATCACAACGTACCCGATTAAATTTCGGATACAAACATGAAAAATTGCAAGTATATGTTGCAATGCAAAATGTAAAAAACTGGGGAGATGTAAGTACACTTGCAACTTCAGATAAAAACGGTATAGCATTACACCAAGCATGGGCACAATATAGTTTAACCAAAAAAGTTTCTTTAAAAATGGGACGTCAAGAAATTGTATATGATGATTCAAGAATATTTGGTAATGTAGGTTGGGCGCAGCAAGCACGTAGTCATGATGCATTTTTAGTAAAACATCAAATAAATAAAAATAATAGGTTTGATGTAGGTTTTGCTTTAAACTCAGATAAAGAAGAACTAAATGACGTTGCCTATTCAGGAGCTGCAGGATATAAAGATTTCCAATATGCTTGGTATCATGGTAAATTTAGTGATTTAGGGGTAAGTTTTTTAGCTTTAAATACAGGGATTGAGTTTGATAACGGTTTTGATAATGATAAAGAGGTAGATTACATGCAAACAGTGGGTCCTCGTTTTACCTATAAAAAAGACAAAATAACAGCTAATGCAGCTACTTATTTTCAAATGGGTAAAATTGCAGAAACTAAAGTAAGTGCATTATATTATACTGCTAATGTAGGCTATAAAATAAATGATAAATTTAGTGCAGCTTTAGGGTATGAATTCCTTTCAGGAAAAGATCAGAATGACACCGATGCTGATATTAAATCATTTGCACCATTATTTGGTACCAACCACAAGTTTAACGGATGGATGGATTACTTTTATGTAGGAAACCACGGTGGATCAGTAGGTTTACAAGATATTAATGCAACATTTGCTTATAAATCAGGTAAGTTTTCTGCCAAATTAGTACCACATTTATTTGCAGCAGGAGCAGATGTGTATACTACAAACCTAATAACAGGTTTACCAGAAAAAATGGACGCTACTTTAGGTACGGAAATCGATTTAAATTTAGGATATAAACTATCTAAAGAAGCAGCAGTAAATGTTGGTTTCTCTAAAATGTTTGCAACAGATACTATGGAAAATTTAAAAGGAGGCGATAAAGACGCAAATAATTCATGGGCATGGGTAATGTTTACCTTTAAACCAAAATTATTTTCATATAAAGCACCAACTCCAGAAGTAACAAAATAAATTAGATAATGATACGCCCAATGCTATTGAGCGTATCATTTAAGTTTTAGTTAGTAGTGATTGTCAGCGTTAAGTATGGTTTATGGTTAGACTTATTAACGCTGACTTTCTTTTTTATTACAGGGCAATAGCCTAATAATGGGTTTAATTTCTTGAGCTCTTGGGTTGAAGAAGTTTATTAAAAAATTTTTAATATTGAGTATTTTTAAGTAAGTTGCTTAAAAATAATATAGATATAGAAGTTATATTTTTACAATTATGAGTACACCATATTATCATCAAGTAGGTCAAGAAGTATTAGTTTTTGAGCATGCGTATCAAAATAAAATACCTTTTTTGTTAAAAGGCCCAACAGGTACTGGAAAATCAAGGTTTATTGAGTTTATGGCGCATCAATTAGATAAAAAACTAATTACGATAGCTTGTCATGAGGAAACCTCTTCAACGGATTTAATAGGAAGATACATTATTAAAGGATCCGAAACTATTTGGATGGATGGACCACTTACCAAAGCCGTAAAAGAAGGCGCTATTATTTATTTAGATGAAATAGCAGAGGCAAGACCAGACGTTATTGTAGCTATTCACTCCTTAACAGATCATAGGCGAGAATTGTATATTGATAAATTAGGAGAAACCATAAAGGCACATGAAAATTTCACACTAGTAGCTTCATTTAATCCAGGATATCAACGTGGGTTTAAAGAATTAAAACCCTCTACGCGTCAACGTTTTGTTGCTATTGCATTTGACTATCCAGAAACAAAAATAGAAATTGAAATTTTAACCAATGAAGCAGGTGTAGATAAGGATTTGGCTAAAAAGTTAGTTAATATAGCATCAAAAATTAGAAATTTAACCGAGTTAGGCTTAACAGAAACCGTATCCACACGTTTATTAGTTGATGCTGCAAAATTAATACACACAGGTTTACCAAAACGATTGGCAGTACACGTTGCCATTGTTGAGCCACTTACGGACGATTTAGAAACCGTGGCGGCACTTAAAGATTTAACCGATTTAATGATATAGTCAGGTTGAGTACTTCCGATAGTATCGGAACGAAACCTATTAATAGATGCTTATAAGATGATAGATTTTGAGCCAGATGCATATATTTTTACCAAATTTGCTAATTATTTTAAAAGGCGAAAAAAAGCAAAAAATGCAAGCATAGCACATGCCGTTAATTTAGAAGATTTAAAACCTCGATTAACCATTTTTTCACGTGCCATAACAGGTAAAGCTATTGATATTTATGATGCTGAGCGCGAAGGTGGTTATAGAAACAATAATTTTTTTTTACCATCAAGATTAACTTTATTTCCCACTATAGAACAAAATACTTCTTTTTATTTATTTAGAGTATTGTACCTATCCTGTCAGTCCAACTTAAACCTAAATTGGGAAGGTAATCAAGAGCATGAATTAGTCATTTCTCAACAAAAAGCATTAGAAACATCACCTGAAGTACTTCAAAGTTTATTTAAACAATTTCCAATAACTAAAACCTATCATCAGCAATTTTTAGACTTTTTTACTCAAAACACTAAAGAAGAAAAGCCAGTAGACACCACTTTTTTGTATGGTAAATGGATGCGTAACAATCCTAAAGATGAAGGAGATAATGATACACTGAAAAATTTTATAGATAAAGTAAAAACAGCAAATCAAGAACCTACAACAACTTTAAAAGCAAAAGCAGTAGAGGAAATAATATCCGTTCAAATAGATCAAAAACAGTTAGAAGATGCCGTATTACAGCATCAATTTGAAAAAGTAGAAACTGCAGAAGAATTTGGAGGTAACTTTAGAGATATGGATGGGGAAGATGAATTGGACGACCATGAAAATGCGTTGGAAGATTTAAATATGAAATATACCGTTAGGGTAGATGATACCGCACACTCGGTTTATCAAGCCGATTTTGTAGAAAATACCACCGTAAAAGAAAGTGCTTCTGCAGATGAAAAAGGGTATTTTATACCTTATGATGAATGGGATTATGCGAAAAGAGGGTATAAGAATCATTTTTGTAAAGTATATCCCAAATCAATATTAAAAACAGACGCTGCATATTACAAACGTACATTAATAAAAAATAGTTCTACTTTAATAGGTTTACGTAAAATGCTAACCAATGTCAATAATAAATACCAGCAACAACGCCGTCAAGTGCAAGGAGATGAGTTTGATTTAGATGCACTTATTGATTTGTATGTAGATGTGAAAACAGGACATACACCCTCAGAAAATATTTATTTATCCAAACGTAAAAAAGAAAAAGACTTATCTATTTTATTACTGTTAGATACCAGTTTATCAAGTGATGGTTATGCAGCAGGAAACCGTGTAATTGATGTGGAAAAGGAAGTGTCTATTTTATTTGGCGAAATTTTAAATGAATTTGATATTGATTTTTCTATTGATTGCTTTCACTCAAAAACTCGTAATCACTCCTCATATATTACCATTAAAGGTTTTGATGAACCTTGGGATAAAGCCAAATATAAAGTAGGAGCAGTTCAACCACAAGGTTATACCCGTATAGGTGCTGCATTACGTCATTCAGGTGCTTTGTTAGACAAGAGAAGTACTAAAAATAAATGGGTGATATTAATATCAGACGGTAAACCAAATGATTATGATAAGTATGAAGGTAAATATGGCGTTAGTGATGTAAAACAAGCACTTAGAGAATTAAATGAACGCAATATAAATAGCTATGCATTAGCCATTGAAGCCAATGCAAAGTATTATTTACCACAAATGTTTGGCGCTAATCATTATGAAATTTTAACCACTCCAGTTGAGCTATTGCAATCATTAGCAAAATTGTACGAGAAAATAAAATATCAATCATAAATAAAACAGCTTAAATTGTAAAAATAAGTGTCATTTGTTACATTAAAAGATGAAAATATCTTTTATTTTTGTGGTATAAAATTTTATGATGACGATTCAAGAAAAAATTAAAAAACTTAAGACAGAAAAAAATGCGGTAATTTTGGCGCATTATTATCAAGAAGATGCTATACAAGATATTGCAGACTATGTGGGTGATAGTTTAGGATTGTCACAAGAAGCCGCTAAAACTGATGCCGATATTATTGTTTTTGCAGGCGTGCATTTTATGGCTGAAACTGCAAAAATATTAAGCCCCAATAAAATGGTGGTTTTACCA
Organism: uncultured Kordia sp.; assembly: GCA_964608925.1. Taxonomy (GTDB): domain Bacteria; phylum Bacteroidota; class Bacteroidia; order Flavobacteriales; family Flavobacteriaceae. Next base: position 1,898 of record CAZSQD010000113.1, on the reverse strand, counting down.
GATTTGGAAGCAGGTTGCTCCTTAGCAGATTCTTGCCCGCCAGACGAATTTAAAAAATTTACGGAGGCGCATCCTAATCATACGGTAATTACATACGTAAATTGTAGTGCCGAGGTAAAAGCATTAACAGATATTGTTTGCACTTCATCTAACGCATTAAAAATAGTAAATTCAATACCTAAAGATAAACCTATCATTTTTGCTCCTGATCGTAATTTAGGAAAATATATTATAAAGGAAACAGGTAGAGAAATGTTGCTTTGGGACGGTAGCTGTGTGGTACATGAAGCTTTTTCTCTTGAAAAATTAATAAAACTACACCAAGAAAATCCTGAGCATGTTATTATTGCTCACCCAGAATCTGAAGAGCATATTTTAAACGTAGCCACTTATGTAGGTTCTACAGCAGGTATGATTAATTATGTAAAAGCACATCAAGATCAAAAATTTATTGTAGCAACTGAAGCAGGTATCTTATATAAAATGAAACAAGAAGTGCCTAATACGGAGTTGATACCTGCCCCCGCAAAAGAAGATAATACTTGTGCTTGTAGTGAGTGCGCTTATATGAAAGTAAACACACTTCAAAAATTATACGATTGCTTAAAAAATGAAAGCCCACAAATAGAAGTATCTGAAGAAATTAGAGAAAAAGCATTAATACCTATTAATAGGATGTTAGCTTTATCAAAAGATATTAAATAAGATGATAGAAACGAATCATTTAGTAATAGGGTCTGGAGTTGCAGGTTTAACTTTTGCAGTTAAAATTGCAGAAAAATTTCCCAATAGAAATATTACCATTGTTACCAAAGGTGATGAGGATGAGTCCAATACCAAATATGCACAAGGAGGTGTTGCGGTGGTGTTAGATGAAGCAGAAGATTCTTTTCAAAAACATATAAAAGATACCTTAGTAGCAGGAGATGGTTTATGTGATAAAAAAATAGTAGAAATAGTAATAAAAGAAGGTCCTAAACGTTTACAGGAGCTTATTAATTGGGGTGCTAATTTTGATTTAGATGCAGCAGGAAATTTTGATTTAGGTAAAGAAGGAGGTCATTCAGAATATAGAGTAGTACATCATAAAGATATTACAGGTTTTGAAGTAGAACGGGCTTTATTGCAACGCGTTCATCAACTAAAAAATATCACTGTTTTAACACATCATTTTGCCATTGATTTAATTACGGAACATCAATTAAGTATTTCAAGTACCAAAAAGGTATCATGCTATGGAGCGTATGTGTTAAATCAAAAAACAGGAAAAATTATAACCATCCAAGCCTCTCAAACCTTATTAGCAGCAGGTGGCGTGGGGAGTGTTTATGGGCATACAACCAATCCAATTATTGCTACTGGAGATGGAGTTGCAATGGCGTATAGAGCTAAAGCAAAAATTAAAGATATGGAATTTATACAGTTTCATCCAACAGCGCTATACAGTCCAGAAGGAGGAAATTTGTTTTTAATTTCAGAAGCAGTTAGAGGGTTTGGTGCGTATTTGAAAAATAAAAAAGGGCATCGTTTTATGCCTGATTATGATGAAAGAGCTGAATTGGCTTCTCGTGATATTGTGTCGCAAAGTATTGATGCCGAATTAAAAAAATCAGGAGATGCTTATGTGTATTTAGACTGTACACACCTTGATATTAAGAGGTTTAAAAAACATTTCCCTAATATTTATAAAGAGTGTTTAAAGCATCATATTAATATTGAAAAAGACTGGATTCCTGTTGTACCCGCATCACATTATTTATGTGGAGGTATTGTGGTAAACGAAAATGGTAAAACATCAATACAAAATTTATTTGCTTGTGGAGAGTGCAGTTGTACAGGTTTACATGGTGCAAATAGGTTGGCGTCAAACTCATTATTAGAAGCATTGGTATATGCGC
>CAZSQD010000112.1:0-7891 GCA_964608925.1 uncultured Kordia sp. | reverse complement strand
CTGCTTACGATAAAATTTTGCAAGCTGGTGGTTATGTATCTGTTAATACAGGTGGTATTCCTGATGCAAACGCAATTCCTATTGGAAAAGTAGAGTCAGATGAGGCTATGGATGCTGCAACTTGTATTGGTTGTGGAGCTTGTGTTGCTACTTGTAAAAACTCAAGTGCAATGCTATTTGTAGGCGCTAAAGTAAGTCAATATGCATTATTGCCACAAGGACAGGTTGAAGCTGCTGATCGTGTTAAAAACATGGTTGCTCAGATGGACTTAGAAGGTTTTGGTAACTGTACCAATACTGGAGCTTGTGAAATTGAATGTCCTAAAGGGATTAGTTTAGAAAACATAGCACGTATGAATAGAGAATATTTAAGCGCTAGTTTGAAAGGATAAATAGAATAAAGTTTCAGAACATAACAAAAAAATCCCGCTCAATGAGCGGGATTTTTTGCTTATATTAAAGTAATACTTGTTTTTATTTGGCTATTGCCTCACTATAAAACTACTTACTCTCAATACTATTTTTCTTCGTTTCACTATAAAAAATAATTAGAACAGAGGTAATTTTAAAATTACAAGATGGCGATTATTTAAAATCGCCGTTAGTAACACCTTCATTAACCACTACTTTTTTAATTTGCATACCAAAAGTTTGCGGACCTTGTTTGGTGGTCATTGCAAACGGAAACTGAATACCAGATACTGGAGTATAACTTCCAAAATCTCTTACAATAGTAATTTCTTTTTCTCCCATTTTTTTAGAAGATTCTGTACGTACTAAATAACTGGTTTTAGCATTGTAAAATCTAAACTCCGTATTTTTACCGTTTACTACTTTTAATTTATAAGTATCTTCACCGTCAATAGTAGTTAAGACCTCTAAAGTTACGTTTGCCATATCCATAGATAATTCTTCAAAAATCTCTGTTTTAGCTTTCGCTTCAGCAATATCTTCAGCTGGCATTGGACGTTGATTAGGTCCTTGTTTCATATAGCCCGCTTCACCATCAAAAGCTTGTTTCATTACTACACCTGCTTGTGGGTGTGTAATTTCCATCATTTCTTTATTGGGGTACATTCGTTTAATAGACAAGCCCATTTGCTGTCCCATTGCATTCATATCTCCAGTAAATACTAATGTTTTAACACCTTCTAAAACGGTACGACCACCAATAGCAGTAATGTACTTTTCAATAATAGTTTGTGCAGTCATTCCTTTAGGTATTTCCTTAGAAAAAACTGGTTTTTCTGTAGCATTACCATATTTATCAAAATAACGTATCGGTAATTTCTTACCATTGTACATTACATTTTCTAAATTACCAATTACATCAGCTCCTTTACCTGCAACTACTACACGTAAATTATCTGCTTTAAAATATTTGTTAGCTACACGTTTTACATCTGCAATAGTTACCGCATTTATTTTTTTCAAGAAAGTCTTGTAAAAATTAGCCGGTAAATTATTAGTTTCAATGTTTAACGCATAACGTGCAATGGTTTGTGGTTTTTCCATAGCCAAAACAAAATCACCTAAATATTTTGCTTTTACATTTGCTAAATGTTTTGCGGTAACATCTACGGTTCTAATTTTATTAATTTCTTTTAAGGTTTCTACAATAACACTATCGGTTACTGCATTACGTACACTTGTTGATGTTGCAAACATTGCTTGTGTATCTTTATCGGCACGTAATGATGATCTTGCACCATACGTCCAACCATGTGCTTCACGTAAATTTTGATTTAAGTACGAATTGAAATCGCCACCTAAAATTTTATTTGCAATTAAAGCTGCGTGATAATCAGCATCAGTCATTTTAAAATCAACGGTATTAATTACTGATATTTCTGACTGTACTGCATTTGGCATGTCTACAAAAGCTACTTGCGTATACTGTACGTTTTGTGTTGGCGGAATAGTTATAGACGGTGCTAAACCTTTATTCCAATTGCTAAAATAATTGTTTACCGCTATTTTTACCGCTTCAAAATTTACAGCTCCAGTAACTACTAAGTAGGCATTATCTGGCACAAAATAGTTGTTGTAAAATTGAGTAACATCACTTAAAGTAACCGCTTCTAAAGTTTCTTTAGACACAAACTCTCCATACGGGTGGTTTTTACCATACCCTAATAAATATTTGACTCTACTTGCTGCTGATTTTACGTTTTTTTCTTCGGATTTAATACCTTCTAACATTTGAGCTTTTTCTTTCTCAAATTCTTCTTGCGTAAAATTAGGGTTAATGGCAGCATCTGCCATTAACTGCACTAAGCGGTTAAAATATTTTGATAATCCGCTTGCAAAACCTCCACTTGCTGATAGGTTTAAACGCGCACCCATATAATCTATTTCTTCATTAAAGGCATCTTTGTTTATGGTTTTAGATCCTTTACCTAACATAGCTCCTGTTAAATCAGAAACACCCGCTTTTTTACCTTCTGCAACTGGTGGGTTATCTAAACGTAAACTTACCGATACCCTTGGTAATTTATGGTTTTCAACCACCATTACTTTTAACCCGTTTGATAAGGTGAAAGATTGGGGTTTGCCAATATTAATTTTTGGTGCAGCACCAGGTGTTGGTTGCTTGCTTCTATCTACTTGTCCGTGCATTGCTGTTATACTCATAAAAACTAATGCTATAATTGATACAATTTTTGTTTTCATATTTATTTGTCTTTTTTAGGAAGATATTCTAAACGAACTCTTTGGTTAGGGTTCAAATATTTGTTAGCTACCGTTTTAATTTCTTCTCTGGTAATAGATTTGTAAATGTTAATTTCATTATTAATTAAATTAATATCACCATATAACATATAATATCTTGCCAATGAATTTGCAATACCTTCTACTCCAGAATTTGCGTTTACAAATTGATTTTCATATATATTTTGTAATTTTTGGTATTCACGTTCTGAAATTAATTCGTTTTGAAGTTTTACAATTTCTTCATCAATTTCCGTTTGTAAATCATTCAATTTTACATCACCCATTGGTAAACCGTATAATACATACATACCGTAATCCTCTTGACTTACGTTAAAAGCACCTACTTGCATTGCCATTTTTTTATCATCTACAATTTTTTTGTATAAACGAGAACTTTTTCCATCACTTAATACCGTAGAAATCATGTTTAATACATAGGCATCCCTAGTTTTCATTGATGGTGTTCTATACGCCGTTACAATTGCAGGAATGCTAATATTGTTGTCATAAAAAGTACCTTGAATTTCGGTAGTAATTGCATCCTCTTTAAATTCAGTTCTTTTAATGTCTTTTCCTCTAGGGATATCACCATAATAGTCTTGAATCATTTTTTTAGTTTTCGAAATGTCTAAATCTCCTGTAACTACTAAAACAGCATTATTAGGAACGTAGAATTTTTTATTAAACGCTTGAAATTCTTCTAAAGTAGAAGCGTCTAAGTGATCCATAGAGCCAATAGTTGCCCAACGATACGGGTGTTTGGTAAACAATAATTTTTTAATTTCTGCTAAAAAACTACCATACGGTTGGTTATCTACACGTAATCTTTTTTCTTCTTTTACTACTTCATTTTGCGTATCTACACCTGTTTGGTCAATTACAGGGTGTAACATGCGTTCTGCTTCCATCCATAATCCTAATTCTAAACTATTAGAAGGGAAAACTTCATAATAATAAGTTCTATCATCAGTAGTATTGGCGTTATTACTACCTCCGTTAGAGGAAACAATTTCAAACCATTTACCTTTTTTAATATTTTTTGTACCTTCAAATAAAAGGTGTTCAAAAAAGTGCGCAAAACCAGTACGCTCTGGGTTTTCATCTTTTGCACCTACGTGGTACATTACTGCTGTAGTAACTACAGGAGCTGAATTGTCTTGGTGTAAAACAACGTGTAATCCGTTGCTTAAATCATACTCTTCAAATTTTACTTCTTGCGCCATAATGGTGGTTGTCGATAAAAGTAATGAAGCGAGATAAATAATACTTTTCTTCATTGTGTTGGGTTCATTTAAAATTAATATTGGTTTGACGAGCAAACACTACATTTGTTACAAATTTCAACAAAAATAATAAATACCATATATATATAGTGTATTTTTAATCAGAAATTAACAAGATTTATTTTTTAAATAAAAAGGATATTAAGGTTGTAGGTTGTTAGATTAAACGTATATTTGCCGACATTTTATTAACAAAAATAAATTCGCTATGTACGCAATTGTAGAAATAGCAGGGCAACAATTTAAAGTTGTAAAAGACCAAAAAGTGTTTGTTCATCGTTTAGGAACAGAAGAAGGAGAGAAAATTTCTTTTGACAATGTTCTATTATTAGATAACGATGGAAAAGTAACTTTAGGCGCCCCAGCTATAAACGGAGCTTCAGTAGAAGCAAAAGTTTTAAAACACCTTAAAGGTAACAAAGTTATTGTTTTCAAAAAGAAAAGAAGAAAAGGGTATCGTGTAAAAAACGGTCACAGACAAGCTCTTACTGAAATTTTAATTGAAAGCATTACTGCAACTGGAGCTAAAAAAGCTGCTCCAAAAAAAGAAACTAAAAAAGCAGAACCAAAAGCAGCTAAAGCTGTAGCGCCAAAAGCGACTACAAAAAAAGCAAGTGCTAAAGGTGATGATTTAAAAAAGATTGAAGGTATTGGACCAAAAATTGCAGAGACATTAGTAGCTGCAGGTATCGTAACTTTTGCAGATTTAGCAAAAGCAGATCCAGCTAATATTTCAACAATCATTGAAGGTGTTCGTGGTAACCACATTCCTTTATCTTGGCCAAAACAAGCAAAAATGGCTGCAGATGGAAATTGGGACGAACTTAAAGTTTGGCAAGACAACGTAAAAGGAGGAGTTGAGTAATCAACAAATCTAATTTATTAACAAATAAAACCTTATAAGAGATGGCTCATAAAAAAGGAGTTGGTAGTTCGAAAAATGGTAGAGAATCAGAATCAAAACGTTTAGGTGTTAAGATTTTTGGTGGACAAGCTGCTATTGCCGGAAATATCATAATCAGACAAAGAGGAACAACCCACAATCCAGGTGAAAACGTGTATATGGGTAAAGATCACACTTTACATGCTAAAGTTGATGGTTTAGTTAAATTTACAAAGAAAAGAGACAATAAGTCTTACGTTTCTATTGTTCCTTTTGAAGCTTAGTAATTAAGTTTTCAAAAAACACACAAACCTCTAACATTAATTTGTTAGAGGTTTTTTTATGCCCAAATTAACAGATAATGGTAGGGTTTTTACGTATTTTTGCGTTATAATATTGATTCATAAATTTTAAAAAACGCCATGAAAAGAATACAATCTACCGTAATTGCTTTGTTTTTAATATTTACTAGCGCTACTTTTGCTCAAGGGGAAGCAAATAATTGGTATTTTGGGAATAATGTAGGGTTGCACTTTGATATCGCAACAGGTACTACAACTCCAATACCAGGGTCTGCATTATCAACAAATGAAGGATCTGCTTCTATTTCAGACCCTAATGGGAATCTTTTATTTTACACAGATGGCTCTACAGTTTGGAACAGAAACAATGCTGTTATGCCAAACGGAACAGGGTTAAATGGCGATAACTCAAGCACGCAATCTGGTATTATTGTACCCAATCCAAATGATGCTAATATTTACTATGTGTTTACCGTAGATGAACCAAATCATAATGATAGTGCTTCGCAAATTAACGGATTAAATTATACTGTGGTTAACATGTCTTTAGATGGTGGTAATGGCGCTGTAGATACTTCTCAAAAGAATATCCCTTTAATCACCTATGACACTTCTAACACACAAGAATCGAAATTTAAATGTTCAGAAAAAATAACCGCTGTTAAAAGTGGCGATTGTAACTCTTTTTGGGTAGTTACCCATTTTGTAGATAATTTTTATAGTTTTAATGTTTCCGCTGCAGGAGTAAATACAACAGCTGTAGTTACAAATATTACTCCTTCCGTACCTACAGCAGGTTATCGTTATAACGCTATTGGGTGTATGAAAATTTCTCCTGATGGCAGTAAATTAGCTATTGCACATCATTCAAGAGGAAGTAACAGCAGTTTAGCACATGGACAACCAGGGGAGTTAGTGGTATATGATTTTGATGATAATACAGGAATTGTAAGTAATGCTATTTCCTTAGCAAATGGGCCATCACCTTATGGTGTGGAATTTTCATTAAACTCTAAACGAGTGTATGCTACTGTAGAAAATATTGCACCAGGACCAAGTTGGGTAAGTAGTGAGTTATTATTTTTTAACTTAGAAGCTGCAAATATACCTGCTTCAATGGTTTCTTTATTAGGGCCTGATACCATAAACACTGTTGCTGGATCACTACAATTAGGGCCTGATGGAAATATTTATAGATCAATGAGAGGAACCTCTTTTTTATCAACTATTAGTAATGCTGACAGTTTAGCTCCCACATACACCTTAAATACTATTGCTTTAAATGGTACTGCAACTTTTGGTTTACCTCCATTTATTCAATCCTTATTTGTGCAACCTGTAGATATTATTCAAAACGGCACAAGTACAACTAATATTGCTATTTGTGATGGTGATAGTTATACGTTAGTTACAGATGTAATTGTTGGAGCAACCTACACTTGGACTTTTAATGGAACTTCTATTACAACTACCGCTCCGCTAAATGAATTTATTGCCACAAACGCAGGAACTTATCATGTTGAAATAGATCCTAATAATGGAGATTGCCCATTTTATGGTGAAGCGAATGTATCTTTACTACCTTTGCCTGTAATTAATGTTATTACACCATTAGAAGCATGTTTTAATCCTACAGGTTTGAGTAGTTTTATACTATCAGATGCAGATGTGGAAGCAATAAACGGACAAACAAATGTTATTGTTTCCTATCATGATAATTTAACAGAAGCTCAAACAGGTATTAACCCGTTACCAAACATATACAATCATGTTGGAGGTACTATTTTTGTGCATTTAGAAAATACAAATACCAGTTGCGTAAATACAACCACATTAGATTTACTCATAAATCCACTTCCTGTACTTACATCACCTGTAATTTTAGAACAATGTGATGATGATACAGATGGTATTACTGCTTTTAATTTAACAGAAGCAAACGAGCTACTTTCTGTAGATTATTTAAATGAGACTTTTGTTTTTTACAACAATTTAGCAGATGCACAAGCAGCTAATAATGCCATTGTAAATCCAACTAATTTTACAACTGGAGCAACTACTGTTTATACAAGTGTTACCACTACTAATGGTTGTGTAAGTTATGGACAAATAAATTTAATTGTAGGTATTACACAAATACCAGCCTCTTTTCAATTGACCTATCAAGAATGTGATGGTGATTTTGACGGGATTGACGTGTTTGATTTTAGTAATGCCACCGCACAAGTAATCGCATTATTTCCTGCAGGAACACCTATAACAGTAACCTATTATGAAAACCAAGCCGATGCTTTAGCGGAAATAAATGCAATTGCTGATATTAGTAACTACACAAACACTACCGCTAACATACAAACCGTATGGATACGTGTAGATAGTGATGATGTAAATGCGTGCTTAGGTTTAGGAGAACACATTACGTTAACCGTAAACCCATTACCTGCCAATAATAGTGCAACAATACCCGCTGAATTAATAGAGTGTAGTGATTTATTAACTGCCAACTTTGATCTAAATAGTATGAGTACAGACGCTATTAATGGTCAAGCAAATATTGTAATTAGCTATCATATTTCACAACAAGATGCCGATAATGGCGTAGGTGCTTTAACCAGTCCCTATAATGCTGTTACCAATACTATTATCTACATTAGAGTAGAAAATACCATTACAGGATGTTTTCAAACGTTAATGAATTTTGAATTAAT
>CAZSQD010000111.1:0-7975 GCA_964608925.1 uncultured Kordia sp. | reverse complement strand
ATAATTATAATAATCTAATCCTCGAAAAGTTGCATTTACTACTTGAATTAAAGATGCTTTAAAAATAGATCCTAATTTTGTATTGGCTTTAGAAAACAAAAAAGCAATACTTACTAAAAAATAATTTTCTAATATACATTTGCAATAACACAAACGCCCTTATCAAAATTTTGATAAGGGCGTTTTTAGTTGGACTACTTTTTGGCATTATTTCGCCCAACTATATTCTTTTTGTTTCGCTTGTTTTTTTATGGCATTTAACATTGCACTTTCTAAACCATTATTGTTTTCTTTTTTATTCGCTTTAATAAATAACTTACGTTTTGTATTTAAATGATGTATTTTATCATTTAATGTGTTGCGGGTTTCTCGTTGTTTTTCTACGTATAACTTTAATTCTTTACTCGTTTTTTGTTGTAATGCTTTTGGTAAAGTTTTCTTATTGATATTCTGGTAGTCATCTTCTAAAATTTCTGCATCTACCAAATCCCAAGAACTATTATTATAAAATTTAGATGATTTATTCACAATACGACTCACTTCATTTGCAGTACCATAACTCGCTGCATTTTTATCTTGAAGCTGTTGTTTGGCAACTTTCTTTTTCCCAGATGTTCCGTACGGTATATACGTTTTATTCAGCTTAATATTCAATTGCAAAATAACAGCATCATAAGGCGTAGGCACATGTACCGTTTTTTGATTATGATTAATGGTTATATAATCGCCATTTGCACGTAACGCACCGTCTTGCCACATACCCGAAACCCCATTTTCATAACCTCCACAAAAAATGGTATTTACGCTAATTTCCTTTTCTTTAGCATCTGTAACAGCATCAATATAGTTAATACTTCCTTGAGTAAATGCTTCGTTACCTGCAATGAATATTAATTTTAAATCGTTTTTATTTTTACCCCAATCTAATTTTTTAATAGCGGTATTAATTACTGTTCCACAATATTCTTCACCTCCATTTGTGGTTAGTGAAAATAGTTTTTCGGAAATATCATCTAAATCACTTGTAAAGCCAATTACTTGTTCTATATATCCATTTTTATTTGACAAACCATCATTACCATATTGATAAATAGCAATTTGCAATTTGGGTTTTACGTGTTTGCACTCAGCATAAGAAAGCTCATTTACAATTTCCCAAAGTTGTGCTTTTGCTTGATCAATTAATCCGTCCATACTGCTACTGGTATCCAATAACAAGGCAACTTGTATGATGTTACCGTCAGGTATTGGTTTTAAAACTTGTGTTGTTGTTAGCGCTATGTTTCGCTCATTTGTATCTGCTTTACAAGCAAAAATGCTGCATAAAGTAATACCAATTAAAAGGTGTTTGTACGTGTTCATAATATTTGGTTTTTATTTATTTGTATTCAATTCTTTAATATCTATACTGCCGTCTGGAGCAATTACATAGTATTTATGCACTGTTTTAATTTCTGTTTTAACAATAGGTTTTTGTATTTTTGGCTTCAGGTTGTACTGTAATTTTAAATCCATACCTACTTGTACTACGGGTTCTAAAATAGAAGGGTTTATAACCACATCATAGTTTTCATACGTAAGTGGCTGGTAATAATAAGAGGTTAATTTTTTAGCAGTTGTTACTCCTTTTTCCTTTTTAATAGCATCAAAGGAAACACTGTTAAACGCTTGATAATTTTTATAAAAATTTTTTGGGAAATAGCAATACTTATCATCTGCCATCATAACATTATAGGTTGACAAATCAAATCCTAAAACTTTGTAATATGCTTTTTTTTCGGCTACTTGTTTTAATAAAGCGTCTTGCAATTTTTTATACACTAAATGAATATCCTTTATAAAATAATCTACTTTTACTAAGTTGTAAATTTCATTTTTTGCACATGTTGCTAATATTTTTTCAAACTGATTGGTTTTTGTAAACTGTATGTGTATGTTTTGTTGCAGTTGAAACCCCTTTGGTATTTCATTATATTTTTTACTAAATATTTTTTTCACTACCTCAATTTCATATACAGGAACAAAAGAGATTACATCAATTACTAAATTATCTTTTGATATGCCTGCTAGTAAAAGTTCTTTTTTTACATTATCAATACGGGTTTTCATTAACTGATGCGTTTCTTCTGCCGTTGCGCCAATTTGCGAAATATTAAAAACAGCGGTATAGGAAGTTGCCTTTACATTACACAATGCTTTCACATCTATTGTTATAGCCGCATTGGGTCTTAAATTTTTAAACCCCAATCTGTTATTTGGATTGTACACTCCTGCGTTACCTAAATATTTAGCGGAAGTAATATTTTGTCTTGAAATAGTTTCCTGTTGCTTATAATTTCCTTTGTGTTGTGCTAAAAGTAGTATCGGAAAAATTAATATACATTTTAAAAGTATTGTTTTCATAACTGGTTATTATTTGTTGATTTATCATTTCTTTCTGGTGTAAAATTATATTGAAACTATCTTTTAAAAAACCAATATTGAGTAACGGTACTATATGAATACGTGAAAATGCTTTTTGAATGCGTAAAACGGTAAAATGAAAGCTTAAAAACACCTATTTTATAAAAAGTGATTTTAAAATGTCATTAAAAGTGTGTAGTTTTACAATATGAAACAATTAGTATATCTACTTTTCTTTTTTTGCAGTACTACCTTATTTTCTCAATCGGAAATGAGTAATGCAACAAATAAACCTGTAAAGGAATTTTACATTAAAGGTTCTGTTTTTCTAAAAAACAGCAATAGCCCTATTTCAGGTGTTCAAATAGAAGTTTTTGGAAATGCCCATACTCAGACTTCACTGTCTGGAGATTTCAGAATCAAAGTAAAAAAAGGTGATGAAATTATAATTAGCCATCCCAATATTGAAACCGTAACCTATATTGTACAAAATGAACGTGATAACTTAAACGTTGTTGTTGAAGAAGTTGTTGAGAAAAACCAAAATAAAAAAACAGGGTATTCTTCTTATTCAGGTCAACAGTTTAACAACTTAATAACACAAGCCGAAACCGTTTATAAAAAAGATGCCAATAGCGGTATGCAACAAATTACCGATGCTTTATTATTGAAAAACACAACCAATACTCAAGAGGCAAGAGCATATAGTGTTTTAGGAGATATTCATTTATTTTGGAAACAATATGATTTAGCTATTAACAATTATAAAAGAAGTTTAAAGCGCAAAAGCAATCCTTTAATTGTTTTAAAATTAGCAAAAAGTTATTTTAAAAATGGTGATTTAAAGGAGGCTATACAAACTTATTCTGCTATCAAAACATCAAAATTATCAAATTGGCAACAAGTAAATTTCTATGAAGAATTGGGAGATACTTATACCGCAAATAATGAATTTAAAAAAGCCGAAAATACCTATAAAAACGGATTAACAATTGCAAAAAAACACTTGATTACTCCAAAAATAACCGATTTAAATTCAAAATTAGGTAAAGTTTCCTTCTCTCAAGGAAATGTTACCAATGCCAATACTTATTTTAACAATTCGTTAAATTTAGCTTCCGAAGAAAACAAACAACGCGCTACTATAGAAAAAGAAAGAGTTGCCGATTTTTATAATTCCAACAAAGATTTTGACAAAGAAATAGCATTGCGTAAAAAAAATCTAACTGCGTTAGAAACTTTGGAAGATGAGGTTGTTATTGAAAATATTTTTACCGAAAAAGATTCCATAACTACACAAAAAACCAACTATAAAATTGCCAGTGCTTACATACAACAATCAAAATACAATGAAGCAATACCGTATTTAAAAGAGAGTATTACGTTGGCCAATAAAAAGAATGATTTAGTTATTGAAAAAGATGCTACCCGTAAGTTATCTGAAATTTACAAAGCAGTTGGCAACAACATTGAAGCCTTAAACAGCTATCAAACCTATGTAGAATTAGTAGACAAATTATACCTGAAAAAAGAACAAGAAATTACACATGCAACCAAATTTAGTAGGGATTTAGTCAAAAAACAACAACGTATAAACAGTTTAGAAGGTGAACGTAAATTAGCGGAAAATCAATTATTACTAGCCTCAAAAGACACCCAGTTGATAGCCGAAAGCAACAGTAGGCAACGCATATTTATATACAGTTTATTAGCAGGGATGATTTTGTTAAGCATTTTGGCTTTTTATATGTACCGCAATAATAAGCAACAAAAATTAAACAATAATTTATTAGCATTACGCTCTTTACGTTCACAAATGAATCCGCATTTTATTTTCAATGCCTTAAACTCCGTAAACAGTTTTATAGCTGCTAATGATGAACGCACAGCAAACCGATATTTAACTGATTTTTCTAAACTGATGCGTTCGGTTTTAGAAAATTCTGAGCAAGATTTTATCCCTTTAGAAAAAGAAATAGAACTACTACAACTCTATACTAAATTAGAACATTTTAGATTTCAAGACAAGTTTGATTATACCATTACTATTGCTGACAATGTTAATGTTAATGATTTTGCAATACCGCCAATGCTATTACAACCCTATGTAGAAAACGCCGTTTGGCATGGATTACGTTACAAAGAAGAAAAGGGAATGCTAACTATTTCTATCCTTAAAACAGATGCGCAAACCCTATCAATAACCATTGAAGATGATGGCATTGGTAGAGAAAAATCAAAAGCATTAAAAACAAAAAATCAACAAAAACACAACTCAAAAGGATTGGGTAATATTAAAAAAAGAGTTGCTATTTTAAATGAAATGTATCAAGACAAAGTGGACGTTTTTATTGAAGACATTCAAAACAATGGCGGCACAAAAGTAATTTTAACACTTAAAAAAGATACTAATTTAGCGTAATACCTATTATAAAATGAAACTAAACGCAATACTTGTAGAAGACGAAGTAAATAGTAGAAAAATACTACGAAACTACCTTACTAAATACTGCCCTGATGTAATTATATTAGGAGAAGCAGATAATATAACTGAAGCCGAAAAATTAATAAAAAAATACAACTTAGATGTTGTTTTTTTAGATGTAGAAATGCCTTACGGTAATGCTTTTGATTTGTTAGATAAAATAGAAAATATTAATTTTGAAACCATTTTTGTAACCGCGTATGATCATTATGCAATAGACGCACTAAACCATCAGGCGTCCTATTATTTATTAAAACCCATTTCTATAGATGATTTAATACTGGCGGTAGACAATGTAAAACTCATTAAAGAAACCGAAAATAAATTACAACAAACTATTATAAAACCCAAAAGCAACATTGTAAACAATAAAATAACCGTACCCCAATTAGATGGGTTTAAAATTATAGAAACTACGAATATTTTATACTGTAAAGCAGATGATAATTATACCGAAATTTATTTAACCAATGGAAAATTAGTTGCCAGTAAAACCTTAAAACATTTTGAAGGTATTTTAAAAGAATTTGGTTTTGCACGCATACACAAATCCTATGTAGTAAATATAAATGCCATTACACGTTACAAAAAAGGAAAAGGGGGTAGTGTGGAGTTAACAAGCGGAAAAGAGTTATCCGTAGCAGCTTCAAAAAAAGGAGAATTATTAAGTTATTTTAGATAAAAAATTATGATTATAAAAGAAGTACGTGGTAAAAAACCACAAATACCTACCGATTGTTTTATTGCTGAAAATGCTACTATTTTAGGAGATGTAAAAATGGGAAAACAGTGTAGCATTTGGTATGGCGCCATTTTAAGAGCTGATGTAAATGCGATTACTTTAGGAAACAAAGTAAACATACAGGACGGTGCGGTAGTGCATTGCACCTATAACAAATACGCAACTACTATTGGCAATAATGTTTCCGTAGGGCATAATGCTATTGTACACGGTTGCACCATACATGATAATGTTTTAATTGGCATGGGAAGTATTGTAATGGATAATTGCGTAGTGCATAGTAATAGTATTATTGCTGCAGGTGCAGTAGTTACACAAAACACCATTGTAGAATCTGGAAGTATTTACGCTGGCGTACCTGCTAAAAAAGTGAAAGATATTAGCCAAGAACTCATTTCAGGAGAAATTGACAGAATTGCTGAAAATTATTTAAAATATTCTAGTTGGTATCAATAAAAAATAACGACTACAAATAATATTAAATGCATAAACACGTTACTTTATAAAACAGAAAAATATATGCGAGCATTCGTACCTTATCTATTATTGTTGTCATTTTGTTACAATAGTTATGCTCAAAAAGTCTTTAAACAAGAGTTAAAACTAATGGGCAGCCATTTTGATATTACTGTTATTGCCAACAACCAACCTGAAGCCAACCAATATATCAATTTAGCAACAACTGAAATAAGCCGTATAGAAAAAATAATTTCGTCTTGGGATAAAAATTCTGAAACTTCAAAAATTAACAACAATGCAGGCATACAACCCATAAAGGTTTCAATGGAGTTGTTTCAATTAATTGAAAGATCCATTCAAATATCAAAACTTACGGATGGAGCTTTTGATATCAGTTATGCCTCTATGGATAAAATTTGGAAGTTTGATGGGAGTATGACTGTTTTTCCTTCCGAAGACATTATCAAAAAATCAGTACAAAAAGTAGGGTATCAAAATATTATTTTAAACCCTAAAAATCAAACCGTATTTTTAAAACTAAAAGGAATGAAAATTGGTTTTGGAGGTATTGGTAAAGGGTATGCTGCTGATAAAGCAAAAAAATTATTGATTAGTAAAGGTGTAAAAGCAGGTATTATTAACGCCTCTGGTGACATGAATACTTGGGGGAAACAACCCAACGGAAAAGAATGGCAAGTTGCTATTACTAACCCTATAAACAAAAATAAAGCCTTTGCACTACTCCCTATTTCTAACAAAGCGGTTGTAACTTCTGGCAATTATGAAAAATTTGTTATCTTTGCTGGTAAACGCTACACACACATTATTGATCCACGTATAGGATACCCTGCAAACGGTATTATAAGTGTAAGTGTGTTTAGTAAAAGTGCCGAATTAGCTGATGCTTTAGCCACTTCTATTTTTGTAATGGGCGTTGAAACAGGAATAAACAGAATCAATCAATTACCACAAATAGAGTGTATAATAATTGATGACAACGGAGGTATACACACCTCAAAAAACATACATATCAATGAAAAATAAATTTTTAATAACAGTCCTATTAACCGTAATGTTTAGTTCTTGTGTTGCCGTAAAAGAATACGACAAAGTAAATATTAATGATGCTGATATGTCATTAAATGACAGAAAAGAAACGAAGTTTAGTACTACTTTTCAAGTATATCGTGAAGGAGCTTCAGGAGCTAACGGAGGAAAATCTGGTGGTGGTTGTGGTTGCAATTAATCACAAAAATAGTCCCGTACTTTTAATTACAAACACATTACACAAATGAAAAAAGCATTCACTTTAAGTTTTATTTTCATGTTTACATTAGGTTTTTCGCAAGAAATAGGAAAACTAAACTTAAAATTAAAGGACTCTTTAATTTCTTATAAAAAACGAGTATTAGAAACTACCGAAATAGATATCTTAACCAGTTTTTACACACAAGACGGCAATAATGCTGCGGTAACAGGAGGTATTGGAACGGAAGACTTACAGGATATTGCTATGGATATTAATGTAGCTATACCTTTAAATGAAGATGACATCTTAACCGTAGATGCAACGGTTTCTGCATATACCTCAGCTTCTTCAAGTAATTTAAATCCGTTTTCAAACTCAGGAGCATCTTCTGGAGGAGAAGGTGATGATGATGACAAAATAGCTGCATCAAATACAATAACTGGTTCTCCTTGGACGGCATCATCAGGAGCATCAAAATCTGATGTTTGGGCAAGTGGAGTTTTTGGATACAGTCACTCCTCAGAAAACAGAAACAATATATACAACGCACACCTTAGTTTTGCAACCGAATTTGATTATACTTCCATTGCTCCAGGATTTTTTGTAGGAGAGCAAAACAGGCGTTTACTTTTAAATG
>CAZSQD010000110.1:0-7991 GCA_964608925.1 uncultured Kordia sp. | reverse complement strand
AAATTACGAAGGATTTTCATCTTACCCATTCCCTTATACATACCATCATAAATAAAGGCAATAGCGCACAAAGGTTGCATTGCTACTGCTAACCAAAATGTGGCATAAAAGGCTTCTCTTACCGCAATATTATTGGAGTATAAAACACCTATTGGATAATAAAATGCAAACAAAACTACACACAATAATAAACCGACTACAAAACCGTATTTTACTATTTTTTTACGAAGAATATTTAAGTTCTCAAAGTCCGCTGCGCCATATAATTTACCTGAAATCATATTACCTGCACTGGCATAACCATCAATTACAAAAGCACATAAAAACCAAATATTTAAACCTATAGTAAACGCATTAATATACGCCACACCATAGTTTACTGCATAAGCACTGGCAAAAGTTAAGGCAATGTTTAAAGACAAGGTTCTGATAAATAAATTTAAAATCATAATAAGTAAACGCTTAATTTCTTTATTAAACGGAAAGCTAAACTTAATATGAATTTCGGTTTTAGTTATTAAAAAATAAAATGCTAACACTAACATTATTCCTTGCGAAATTACACTGGCATAAGCGGCTCCTTTTAAACCCATTTCGGGAATATAATTTTCAATTCCGTACACCAACACAAAGTCCAAACCTAAATTAAACACCAAACCTGTTAGCGCAATTAGCATTGGATAATAGGTGTTTTGTAACCCCCTAAACGTACCAATAATGGCAAATGTAATGAGGATGAGCGGAAAACCGAGTGCGCGAATTTGGTAATAATCTACACAATAATCCAACACCAAACCTTTAGCGTTATAGAGTGTGAAAATTTCACGTGCAAATGGATAGGTTATAGAAAGTGTAAACAAACTGACCAACCCAATAATAAAAATGGCCTGAATGGGTAAATTTTTAACTTCTTCCAACTTATTAGCACCCAAATATTGCGATATAATTGCTGAAATTGCGCTTCTACTCTGCCCCAACATCCAAATTAAAGCATTCAAAAACACCGAAACAATACCTACCGCAGCAGCAGCCTCTGCGCTATGGTTTGGCATATTACCTATTATAGCTAAATCAGTTGCTGAAATTATAGGCTCTGCAATACCTGCTATTAAAGCGGGAATGGCGAGTTTATTGATGGCTTTAAAACTTAAATCTATTTTCACTATTTCACAAAGTTTTTAATATGATTAGCTATTTCTTGCAAATGATTGGGTAACGAGTTTTCCTCCCACGGATGCGAGCCTCCAAATACATGATTTGCATTTTCAATGGTTATTAATTTACTTTTGGGTTGCCATTGCTGTAAGCGTTCTGCTTCTGCTAAAGTTACGGTTTCATCTGCGGTACCATGAATAATTACATACGGAATATCCAATTTTTTTACTGCTCTTGAAATGGTTAAACGCTCTTCATTCTCCATAAAATTGGTGTAAAATTGTATAAAATGAGGCATTTTCTGTTTGGTACGCCCATTCTCAATATAAGCAACTCCTTCTTTTTTCCAATGTACTAATGCTTCTCCTACAGGAAAACGAACTTTATAATCCGAAACTCCTGCCAGGGTTACTACTTGGGTAACCCGAGTATCTTCTTGAGCTTTTATAAGTACAATACCTCCGCCACGAGAATGCCCAATGAACGTAATGTTAGTAATGTCTATTTGTTGTGAAAATTCATTTTTTTTATCCGTTATATAATCAAGAATTGCATCCAAATCGTTTAACTCTTTTATAAAATTATTTTCACCAAAAGCATTTAAATCGGGGAAATCTATAGGTTGCGCAACTGTACCTCCATTATGCGAAAAATTAAATTTTAAGAAGAAAATATTTTGCTCTGCAATGTCTTCTGCTAATAAATCCCAGCATCCCCAATCTTTAAACCCCTTATAACCGTGACAAAATATAACAATTGGTTTTTTAGTGCCGTCTTTTTTATAAGTAACATCTAAAACAATAGGTTTTGAGTTTTTTTGAGATAAAATTAAATTTTCTTTTTGCATGATTATTCTTATATTTCTTTTTCTGTAAAAGGTGTTTTTACATCTAAAATTTCATTAATTAACAACTCCAATTGCGCTAAATATTTGTTAAAAATTTCAGGAGTAATAACAGATTCTTTACCGTCTTTAAATTTCAGGAAACCACTTTGTAAGTTTTTAAATGAAATGATTCCTGCTTCTACAGGCTTTTTAAATAGCGGATCTTTGTGCATCATATAGGCGTATGCTAAAATTTGGAAAGGCTTACTTCCTTTTTTATAATCTTCCAACAACACACCCCAATCTTTCACAGTTACCTCACTCTGTAAAACTTTACCCGTTTTATAATCAATTACACGCACAACGCCATCAACCTCATCTATTCTATCTACCAGCCCACTTAAATAAACAGGAAAAGGCGTGCTTTTAAATGGCAATTGTATGCGCAATGGCGCTTCTATTTTATGAATGATGACTTCCTTACTGTTTTTTAGTAATTTTAATTCTTCCTTTAAAAAATTAGACACGTAACGGATGGCAACATTATAAATTATTAAGTTTTTCCCCTTAGTAATATCTCCTTTTTTGAATTCAAGTATAAATTGTTTTTTAACCTCTTCTTGAATCCGCAACTGCATTTGCTTCACTAAATTTTCTGTTAAAAATTGTCCTTCAAGCGGTTTATAAAATTCTTCGAATGTATTATGTACAATTGTACCTAGTGTATTGGCAGCAACTGTTTCCTCTACCTCATCTTCTTCATAAATTCGTAATATTTTTTGTGTATAAAAATCAATAGGGTTCCGTACATATTGTGTTAAAGCAGAAGGTGAAAAACCTCCTTTAATAATTGTTTCTCCATTGTCATTTACATACTCTTTAAGTGATGCTATTTCTTTTAAACGCGTCAAAACACTTTCGTCTTTTGCAATTACTTTTAACCCTGTAATTGTTGGATGAATTGCTGGTGAATTGGTTTCATAATTTACAACATGATTTTTTGATAGTACTGCTTCTAACTGTAATAAAAACCTGCTTTTTTCTCCTGCATTCAAAACATCAGGAACTGTATTGTACAACAAGTTTATGTACTTAGCACGTTGTAATAATTTAAAAAAATGATAGCCATAAACAGCATCCTTATCAAAATAGGTTGGCAATTGAAATGCTATTTTTAAATCAAACGGTATAAAAGAATTATGGCTTTTTCCCGAAGGTAAAACCCCTTCATTTACCGACGTTAAAATAACGCGCTTAAAGTCAAGCACACGTGTTTCTAACATTCCCATAATTTGCAAACCTTTAACAGGTTCGCCTTTAAAATCAAGTGTTTCTGTTGTAATTACTTCTTTATATATTTGATACAATCCAGAAACATCATTTAAAATTTGATGCTTTTCTTGCAACACTTTAACTTTATTAAACACCTTATTGAAACGATACAAATATTCCAAATCTAACAAATACCTATCTTTACTTTCTGACAAGTTTGCTTTTAACTGTAAAATAATTTCATTAAAAACAGATAAACATTCTAACACACTTGCTTTTTTTAGCGACAATATTTTTTGAAGCAACCCATTATTGGGTACCATTTCTTCAATAGCATCTGCGGATAAACTAATGTGGTTATATTTATGTATTTCTGCAATTATTGATTTAACATCTTGATTTCCAATAGCTATTTTTGTGTAATTATTATTTAAGAAATTGAGTAGTCTTTTATAATAAAAACGCGTTCCACTTTGCTTAACATACAATTGAAAAATACTTTCAAAAAAAGCCGTTAAAGGTACATCTTTTAAGGATAAACCCATCGTAATATTTACATCCGTAACATTTTTGGGCAATGAATTTAACACGGGTAATAGCAATGTTTCATCACCTAAAACAACAGCTGTTTCTTTTAGTTCATTTGCTGATAAATTACGTAATAACTCGCCTACTTTTTTAGCTTGACTAATATTTTTTGGAAGTGCAAAAACACTTATTTCCTTTTCATTTTGAAAATCATTGGTAACAAAAGAGAATGGATGTTTTTCATAATGCTTCCATTCTGCTTTATATTTTCTTAAAAAATGACTTGCTATATGTGTTTTGTTTTTAAAAAACACCGCATCAGAATCCCAAAAAACTGTTGCTAAACCTTGTTGCAATAGTTCTTGAAAAATAAGCTCTTCGGAAGTATTTAATGCATTAAAACCTAAAAAGTAATGCAATGTAGTGTTGTGTTCTATATAATGCTCTATTTGATTAGAGGCTTCTCTATATACCAATCCTTGATATGCTACACCATCTTGCAACATGGTTTCTTTTAACCCTGCATAATAACGATAACTATTTTTCCAAAAATTTAAATAATTTTTAATTAGCTCCGTAGGTTCTTCACCTACATTCCACTTTTCCAATTGTTTAATATTAGAAAGGTTGTTAAAAAAATCTTTAGCATTAATTTTATAGCGATCTATTTCATTAAAATCATGTAATAATACTTGCGCCCATTTAGAGAAGGACTCAAAAGGCTCTTTTAATGCTGCTGGAATAATTGTTCCATATACCTTGTAAAAGACAAATAATGTTTCTAGGTTAGATGCTGTCTTTAAATCGGAAATCTCTTCTATAAACTCTTCTATACTAATAATTTTAGGTAGAAAAATTGTTTTATTTATTTGCATTGCCAACTCTTTTCTTAAAAATACACTGGCACGTTTACTAGGTAAAACAAAAATAGCAGTACTAATATTAGCATTGCTATTTATAATTTCTGAAACACATTTTGAAATGAAATTTTGAGTATCGTTTTTCATTCCATAAAAATAAAAAAAGCGTTCTGAAAACAGAACGCTTTTTAAAAATATTTTTAAAAGTTTTTAGCTTATTTTACTAATCTTACTTCTACTCTTCTGTTGTTAGCTCTACCAGATCTAGTTTTATTAGAATCAATAGGGTTAGCTTCACCGTAACCTGCAGCAGTTAATCTTGCAGCATTTACTCCATTAGCAATAAACCAATCTCTTACAGCGTTTACACGTCTTTCAGATAATAATTGATTACTTGCAGCTCTACCAACACTATCCGTATAACCACTTAATGCAAAGTTTGCAGTTGGGTAGTCTTTAAATATTGCGTTCATAGATTGTAAAACAGCATAAGTTTGTGCCTTGAAAGAAGATTTTCCTGAATCAAACAAAATTGTTTTAGCATAAGCATTTAATTTATTTTGAACTTCCTGAGATACTTCAGGGCAACCATTGTTTGCTACAGTTCCTTTAACGTCTGGACATTGATCATCTTTGTCTAAAACAGAATCACCATCTTTATCAGCCCATGGACAACCATTATTAGCAGCTGGACCAGCTTCTTTAGGACAACCATCTTTAGCATCAGTAATTCCATCTTTATCAGTATCAGGACATCCGTTTAATTCTTTTAAACCAGGAACATCAACACAGTTATCACTACCGTCAACAACACCATCACCGTCAGTATCAACACATCCGTTAAACTCAGCAACACCTGCAATATTTGGACAAGCATCTTTAGCATCTTCAATTCCGTCACCATCAGTATCAGGACAACCGTTGAAAGCTTCTAATCCAGCAACTTCTGGACAAGCATCATTTTTATCAAAAATTCCATCACCATCAGTATCTTTTCCACCAAAAGAGAAGTTAAGACCTAAAGTATGTTGAAAATAGTTTGGTTGTTGTAATTCTACTTGATTTTCTAACTCTTCTTGAAAATTATTTTTGTAAACTGACTGTGCTTTAATAGCTACATTGTCAGATAACCAGAAGTTAAAACCTAAACCTCCACCAGCTACCATACTGTTGTAACCACCAATCCAGTTAAAACCTCCATTGACTCTTACGTAAGGATCTAACCATTGCATTCCGTTCCATAAGTTATTTAAGTGATAGTTTGCACCTAAATCTAAACCAATATACACTTCATCATTTATGTCATTAGCTTGTAAATCATTTCCATTTTCATCATATTTGTTACCAAATTGAGAAATTTTATTAAATGTACCTGTTACATCAACACTTACATTATTACCCATATACTTTGCAATTGTCAATTGTGAAATTGCAGGAACATAATTCCAATGATCTTGAATATTAAAGAATTCATTAAATACAGGTGCTTCATCTCCTGTAGCATTCGTAATTACTCCATCATTTCCTGCAGAAGCGAAATCTACAGCATTAGCTCCAATTGTTACAGACCATGGATTGTCTTCAGTTTGTGCATTAGCGCTTACTCCTAATACAAGAGCACATGCTACTAATAACTTTCCAAAATTTTTCATATTAATTAAATTTTATTTTAGTGTTAATTTAAGGCAAATGTAACATCTAATTAGTTATTAACAAAAAATTAAGTAATTAATTTTACATTTTTGATGTTAATAAATTAAGAGTCTACATTAAAAATTGTTTTATATCACATTCAATTGCTTTGCTACCTTTGTAAATGCTACTATTGCCTTATCTAAGTGTTCTTTTTCATGCGCAGCAGATAATTGCACTCTAATACGTGCTTTTTCTTTAGGAACTACTGGATAAAAGAATCCTATTACATATATCCCTTCTTCTAAAAGCATATCTGCCATCGTTTGTGATAATTTTGCATCATATAACATTACAGGTACAATTGCAGAATCTCCATCTACTATATCTAACCCAGCGGCTTTCATTCCTTTTTTGAAATAATTAGTATTCCACTCTAACTTATCTCTAAGCGTTGTATCTTTATCTAACATTTCAAAAACTTTAATAGAAGCTCCAACTAATGCTGGCGCTAAAGAATTTGAAAATAAATACGGGCGTGAGCGTTGGCGTAAAATTTCAATAATTTCTTTTTTAGCAGTGGTATAACCTCCCATTGCACCTCCAAGCGCTTTACCTAAAGTTCCAGTTATAATATCTATACGATCTAAAACTCCTTTTGCTTCTAATGTTCCTCTACCTGTTTCTCCTATAAACCCTGCCGAATGACATTCGTCAATCATAACCATGGCGTCATACTTATCTGCTAGGTCACAAATTTTATCTAAAGGCGCTACAATACCATCCATAGAGAAAACACCATCCGTAACAATTATTTTATGACGTGCTCCATTTTCATTAGCTGCAATTAATTGCTTTTCCAAATCCGTCATATCACTATTTGCATAACGATAACGTGCTGCTTTACACAAACGTACTCCGTCAATTATAGAGGCATGATTTAATGAATCTGATATAATAGCATCTTCTTTTCCTAACAAAGGTTCAAAAACCCCACCGTTAGCATCAAAAGCGGCTGCATATAATATGGTATCTTCTGTACCATAAAAATCAGCTATTTTTTGCTCTAACTCTTTATGTATATCTTGTGTACCACAAATAAAACGCACAGATGACATTCCGAACCCATGTGTATCCATAGCATCTTTTGCTGCCTGTATTACATCTGGGTGTGATGATAGTCCTAAATAATTGTTTGCGCAAAAATTAATGACCTCCTCACCTGTTGAAATTTTTATTACTGCATCTTGAGGTGATGTAATAATACGTTCTTTTTTATACAAACCGTTGTCTTTAATTTCTTGCAACTCTGTTTGTAAGTGTTCTTTTATTTTTCCGTACATGATTTTTATATTTTGTTTCGCAAATGTAATTATTTCATTTGTTATTTTACTTCTTCTATTGTAATCTCTTTATCTAAATACACCAATAATTTTTTAGTAACCTCAAAACCCATTTCTTGTAAGGCTGATGCGTATTTAAAAAGTTGCTGATGGTATTTAGGATTCATTTCTCCTGTTTTATAATCAATAATAATCGCTTTATTATTTTTTACCACTACTCTATCTGGTATCAATTGATTTCCATTTACGTCCAAAATTACACGTTCATTATATATGGTATACGCTTCATTAAAATAAGTTGAAATTTCTGAATGCATAACTAGCTCTTTTACAATAGGTAGCAACTCTTCTTCTTGCTGTATACTCAATATACTA
>CAZSQD010000109.1:0-8067 GCA_964608925.1 uncultured Kordia sp. | reverse complement strand
TAAATATGTGCAACATCACTATGTATCCCCTACTGAAATTCCTTTGTTTTCAGCTACCATTTTTGGGTCGGCATTTTGTTTAGGGATATGCTTACTTTTATATCTTAAAAACAAAATAGAACTTAAAAACATACTAGCAGGTATTAGCTTAGGAGTCATTAATTATTTTGCTATCTACTATTTATTAAAAGCTTTAAGTGACAAAACTTTAGTAAGCGCCACTTTATTTAGCATTAACAATGTAACCATTGTGCTATTAACCACTTTAATGGGGCTTGCCTTTTTTAAAGAAAAATTAAGCCCTAAAAATTGGATAGGAATTTGTTTTGCCATAATTTCGATACTTCTTGTGGCTAATTAATCGTGGGACGATAGCATAGCCCAACAAGAGTTGATAAAATGAGAATTTTGCACTAAAATAATATGAAAATTCAGGATATACTTACCGTAAAACCATTTGCAAAACCTGATTTATTAAAGTCGGTTGCAAAAGCAAGTATTGCTACTAAATATATTGGTTATGGTGGTGGCAGTACTGGTCAATATCGTACAGATACTAAATGCTACGCTAATACGGGTAATTACACTAAAAATGATGTAATATTTTTATCTGTAAACGGAAATGTAAATGCACTCAACTTAGAGAAAACAAAACAAGAATTAGCTATTGCTATAAAATCAGGAAGCACTATTATTAAAGACAATGAAACTTATTTAAGTACCTCAATTTACAATAAAGGAGAGCGTTTAATTAGTGCGCATTTACTCCAAAACGATTACCATTATTCTGAAATTACAATCCAAAACCAAGTATTAGGCATTTGGAAACCAAAAAAAGTATAACATGTCAAAACACAAAACCATAAGGCGATATACACTTATTATTGAAAAAATTAAGCAAAGTAATCACCCATCATTTGAAGATATAAAAAATCATCTTTACAACCATGGTTTTGATATTGGCGACAGAACCATACAACGAGATTTTAATCAAATTCGCTATGAGTTTGGTATTGAAATTACCTATAATAAAAACCAAAACGGATATTATATTGACTTTGAAAATAGTGTTAATTCCGATTCCTTTTTTAGGTTTTTAGAAATTGTGAACACCTCAACACTATTAGCCGAAAGCATCAATGATGGCAAAAATGCACTCAACTATATTTCTTTTGACTCCAATGCGAAATTTAAAGGACTTCATAATTTAAAAGAGTTATTATTTGCCGCCAAAAATCATCGTAAAATCACCTTTAATCACTTTAGTTTTTATCATAATAAAATTCGTAAATATTCTATTAAACCCTATTTATTAAAAGAATATGAAAATAGATGGTATGTAGTTGGATTAATTGGAAATACTGATCATTTAAGAACCTTTGGTATTGACCGCATTGAAAACTTAGAAATTAAAACCGAAACTTTTACTCCTAAAACACACATAAATCCACAAGAGCTGTTTGCACAAACTATTGGTTTGGTGTATTCAGAAAATACACTTCAAGAAATAATATTATCTTTTACGCCACTTCAAGGAAAATACATACAATCCTTACCCATACACACTTCTCAACGTGTTATTATTGATGATGAAAATGAATACCGCATTTCAATAACCGTTATACCCAATTATGAACTCAACCAACTTATACTAAAACACGGTAACACTGTAAAAGTGATAAAACCAAGTTGGTTAGCAAATGAAATTAAGGAAAATTTACATCAATCATTAGAAAAATATTTGTAGTACGTCATACTTTGGCATTCACTAAAAGTAGCTTTGTTTTAAATTAAAAAATAAAACATTATGACTACAAAAAATGAAGTAACTTCTTTTGAGAATGAACTCTTTAAGAAGTTAAGAATTAAAGAGGCTTGGAAAAATTTATCTAACTCTGAATTTAATTGGACTGCGAGTTTAATTGAAAAGCATAAAGAGAAAATCAATTGGGATGAGCTATCTAAAAGTAACAATGTTGAATGGAGTATTGACCTGCTTGAAAAGTATCAATATTCCATAAATTGGAATGAATTATCTGAATCTATTTTTAGTAGACCCAATCGTTATCATTCTGAAAAAAATTACACACAAATAAGTGCATCGCTATTGTCTAAATTTGAAAATCGCTGGAATTGGAATAAGGTTTCTGAAAATAGCTATAATGTAACCGATGAAATATTAGAAACTTTTTCTAATCAATTAGACTGGAAAGAGATTATCAACAATAGAAATATTTCTTGGAATACCTTACGATATGAGAAATTTAAAAAACATATGCCACTATATGATATTGACTATTTTACGAAGTCACATTTATGGAATGAATTGGTAGAAATTGAAGAAAAAATATTAGAAGGTAAAATACTTGCTAATTCATAAACTACTCACCCTTTATTTTCAATAAGATAAAGGTTTTTTTTACAACCTTTATTTTTGAACGACATACTTTAGCGAAGATGGAAAGTAAATTTGTCATGTACCATTAAAAACAGATAAACATGCTATTAAAAAACACACAAACGGAGTTTTTACAAAAACAAGAAACATTAGAAAATGCAAGAGTAACATTAAAAAAAGAATTTATAGGAATAGACAATAGTATTGATGAAATTATTGACAACGTGAGTTCTTGGTATTTTCTATCTGATTTACAAGAAAAACCTGTTGTTATAAATCTTTGGGGATTAACAGGTGTTGGAAAAACCTCTTTAATAAACAGATTAGTTGAATTAATAAATTACGAAAATTCTTATTATCGCTTTGATTTAGGTAAAAAAGAAGGTAATTCCTCTTTTTCAAGCGCTTTAGATGATTTATGCGATAGTGATGACGATTCTCCTGTAATTATTGCTTTAGATGAGATACAACACAGCAGAACCATTGAAGGTCCTTTTAAACAAGAGGTTAAAGATGATAAAAATAGATTAATTTGGGAATTGATTGACTCTGGAAAAATACAATCTATAAAGTGGCTTCGTGGGTTATACCATCTTGAAGAACTCACGTATAAGCTAACGCATTTAACAAAGGCAGGTGTTGTAGTCAAAAATGGTGTCGTAACAAAAAACATAAGATTGTTCCGTAAAGAAATGGATATGGTATTTGATAAAAAGGAAGGTTTGCGTTTCATCCCTTTTTGTGAATATGACACTATTATTGATTTAGCTGGTAAACATTTTAATATTCAATTACATCAAGATTTATCAAAAAAAATACTACAAATGAATGCATTAGAGTCTATTCTATTTTTAACTAATGTAGTACAAATAGCCAAAAAACCAAGAATTAAAAATTTTACCAAAGCAATTATTTTTACCATTGGTAACTTATATGAAGTATACCGAATGGCAGATAATTTTAGCACCGAAATTGACGCCGACGAGTTTCATAAACGGTCTAAAAAAATCACGATCCCACAAGTAAAACAAGCATTAAAAACCCGATTTAGGAATGAACAAATAGCAAGACTTGGAAATATTCATATTATTTACCCTGCGTTAGATAAAAAATCCTATCAAAAAATTATTGAAATGCACTTAATTCAATATGCCAATAAATTATTTGATAAATTAAATTTAAAAATTGCTTTTGACACCACCGTACACAACACCATTTACAATGAAGGTGTTTACCCAACTCAAGGTGTAAGACCTGTATTTACGTCCATACACCAAATTATAAAAAGTAAAATAACCCTATTTATTACCGAAATATATAAACAAAATATTGCAGTTGACGTATTATCTTTTGCTACAAAAAACAACATACTTACCTGTCAATATTTTTACCAATCCTCACTCGTTTTTGAAAAACAAGAAGTTATAGTCACCACCATTAATGATGCTCGGGTTAATAAAAAAGATGATATGCAGGCTATTACCGCAGTACACGAAAGCGGGCATACGGTACTCTCTATTGTTTTACTTAAAACCATCCCCAATGTAGTCTATTCTATTACTTCTGATGCCGACAATAATGGGTTTATGCAAGCGGAAATAAATTGGGAATACATCTCCAGGAAAGAGATTATACCAAGAGTAGCCATGATTTTAGGTGGTTATGTTGCTGAAGAATTAATTTTTGGTAAAGAAAACTTAACAACAGGTGCTGAAAGTGATATTCAAAGAGCAACAGCTTTTATTATTAGCATGTTTAAGCATCGTGGCATGGGAAAAACTCCAGTACATTATAGTTTACCTGTAAAAGATAACGAAATGAGTTATCATAAAAATGAGGATATAGAGCATGAAATAAAACAAACCCTTGAAGCTGCTAAATTACTTGCAGAGATTACTTTGAAAAAAGAGAAAAAGCTATTGCTAAAATTTTCGGACTACTTAAGTGATAACCGTATGTTAAAAAAAGAGGACATTCGTAAAATATATGTACATGATAATAACCAAATGGTAAACCTTATTGAAAACAGAAAATTACTCTTTTATAGAAATCATTTAAAACAACAAGTACAAGAAAACAACTTGTTTATAAATAGTAAAATTTTAGAAACCAATACCGCCATATCGTTAAATAAAAACAATAAATTGCAACAACAATAAAAGTATCACCTATGAAAGACGAAACAATATTAAACTTATTAGAAAAAATAAAACAAATTAATTATTCTTATGATAAAATAGCGCAAAAAACTGGAGGTAATTTTAATATTTTCAATGTATTAGGATTAGAAAGTAACGAAGTAAAACATTCTATGCTAATAGGAGACTTATTAAATCCAAAAGGATTTCACGGTCAAGGAACTCATTTTTTAGATTTATTTTTAGACCAAATGAATGAGAATAAAACTCCATTTGAGCTTGATTCGACTTCTACTGTAGTTGAAGTTGAAAAAAACATCGGGTTAATTAATGATGATAAAACGTGTGGAGGTCGTTTGGATATTTATTTAGCCGATAAAGATAATAATTGCATTATTATTGAAAATAAAATTTATGCAACAGACCAAGAGAAACAATTAGTACGCTACTATAATTATGGTGAAAGTTTAAAGAACGAGAATTATATATTAATCTACCTTAATCTATCAGGAGAAGACCCAAGTAAATATAGTATTCAAAAAGGCAATAATGAAAATGATGTTTTAGTAAAGAATAAAGATTTCACAATACTAAATTATAAGACTTTTATACTACCATGGTTAGAGAAATGTTTAGCCATATCAAACCACAAACCCTACATAAGAGAGATTTTAACACAATACATTAGCATTATTAATAACTTAACAGGACAACCAAATAACCCAGAAATGAGCGAAGATATCGTAACAAAATTAACAGAATCAAAAGAAAATTTAGAAGCTGCTTTTGAAATACAAAAACATTTAACCGAAGCTAAAATTGAAATACAATGGCTTTTTTGGCAAGATTTGAAAAATGCTTTTATAAAAGAAGGGTTTAATATTAGTGATGACAATAGTGTTGATAAAGATGATGTTGAAAAGTATTATAAAAAAGGAGAGAAATGGTATGGACTTTCAATAAAAAATGAAAAATTAACAAATAAAAATACTTACTTTAGAGTTGAAATAGAACATAATATTTATTTTGGATTTAAAACAACCAAAAACAATAGCTCTGATACTATAACGCAAATAAAATCAATCCATTCGGACTATAAAAATAATGAACATTGGTTAGGTTGGAGAAGATATGAACCCCTAATAAACTTCAAATCATTTAACACTAATGAAGTATTAAATTTAGTCAATAAAAACAAAAGGGAGAATACAATCCAAAATATTCTTGATAAATGCATCTCTGATATTAATTCATTTTTGAAATAAATTTGATTAATCGGTAGCCACTAATACAAACTAATTATTTGTGTATTAGTGGCTAAAACAAAAAAATAATCGCCAAAAATTGGACAGGAATTTGTTTTGCCATAATTTCGATACTTCTTGTTGCTAATTAAAAAAATGACTGAAATTAAAGATACATATAACACTATTGACACTGCTTTTGAAGGGGAGATATTTAAAGATAGAGGAAGTAAATTTATAGGCTATTGTTACCCAATTACCAGTGAAGAAGAGGTTAAACCTCTAATTGAAAAATTAAAAAAGCAACACCATACTGCACGTCATTGGTGTTATGCGTGGCAATTAGGAACTTCCAAAACACGTTACCGAACCAATGATGATGGTGAACCCAGCAACTCAGCTGGACAACCCATTTACGGACAAATACAAGCTTTTGATGTAACCAATATTCTAATTGTAGTAGTCCGTTATTTTGGCGGCACTAAATTAGGTGTTGGCGGATTAATAAACGCTTACCGAGAAGGTGCTAAATTGGCTTTAGCAATAGCAGACATTAAAACAAAAACCGTTGACCGCATTTTTACCATTACGTTTGAATACAAAGACATGAATAAAGTGCAACGTGTTATTAAAGAGAAGAAACTCAACATTACCCATCAAAAATTAGAACTCAACTGTGAGTACACCATACCCGTACGTAAAAAAGATGCCCAACACATTTTTGACATTTTTGATAATTTGTATGGCGTGGAAATTATTGAAGAAGATTAGTATGTAGTGAATGGTGAGTAGTTTTTAGTTATCAAGGAATTTAACCAAAGAAGAATAATGAATTTAACAAAAATAGATGCAAAAATAAGCAAAAACTTAAACGAGGTAAATGATTTATTTAAAGAAATCAGATTTAAAAAAATTGAAAAAAAAGGAGAGTTCGAACTTATTCTTACTGAAATTGCTATCCCTAAGTCTATAGAGTTATCTAAAATGGGACTCTATTTTTTTGAGTTAAAATTAGATAATAAAATAACAAATAGAGAAGAATGGTTGCAATGGACAGATGACTTTAAAAATTACTGGGCTAAACCAAAAAAGAAAAAATGGAGAGAAACTAAAATCGCCTACACTAATTGAAAAATATATTAAAAACCACTTTAATGGTGAAAATTCAACAGAAATGAAGTGGGTTCCATTATATATTGGCAAATCTAAAACCTTAAAAAGTAGAATAAAAGAACACTTGAATGATCCATTAGAAACAACTCGAGGAGGTCTAAAAATTGGTAAAAGAGATTTTCTAAAAGGAAAAACCATACGAATAAGTGTTATTGAATTTGACTCTAAAATTGAAAATTATGATGTTATTGCTCCATACATAGAGAATATGAAAAGAAATGACTTAAACCCAATTATCGGAAAACAATAAAATGACAAGCGCAACAGTATTACTATTAATAATTAGCATCATTTTAATTGGTATTTTACAATACCGTAAATTTTCTTTGTCAAAAATAAAATCAACAAAAATACCTACAACTAAAATTCACGCAGCTCTATTAGGTGTAGCAATTGGTGATGCTGTTGGTGTACCGTATGAGTTTAGTTCCAGAGCACAAATGAAAAGCAAACCCGCAACGGATATGACGGAGTTTGGTACTCATGACCAACCCAAAGGAACTTGGTCTGATGACAGTTCCTTAACATTTTGTTTAGCAGAAGCTTTAGTACATGAGTATAGCTTGAAAGAAATTTCTAGCAACTTTATCAAATGGAAAAACGAAGGATATTGGAGTGCAAGAGGAGAGGTTTTTGACATCGGATTTACTACAAAAACAGCAATAAATAGGTTGGAACAATTGATAAACTCCAATCAAATAGAAGATTTAAAAATCAAAAATATTATGGAGATGAATTTGAAAATGAGAATGGATCCTTAATGCGAATACTTCCGCTACTATTTTACATCAAAGGAAAACCAATTAAAGAGCAATTTGATATTATATGGGAAGTTTCGGCATTAACGCATAGACATATTAGAGCAGCTATGAGTTGTTTAATTTATTTAAAATTAGCGGAAAACCTACTAAAAGAAACTGACAAAGAGGTTGCCTATACTAAAATGAGAAGCGAAATTACCAACTTTTGGAATGACATCAACTTTAATGTAGACGAAAGAGTTCATTTTCAAAAAATAATACATAATCACATACTTGAAACTCCAATTGAAAATTTACGTTCTGGTGGTTATGTAATTGGAGTGTTAGAATCCAGTATTTGGTTCTTTCTAAAA
>CAZSQD010000108.1:0-8146 GCA_964608925.1 uncultured Kordia sp. | reverse complement strand
ACGTATCAAGGAATTCCCGTTGGAGGTTATAATAAGTTGATAGAAAAGTTATTAATGTAGGTAAGGATTTAGTTTCGGCAGGTGCAACTGCTTCTGAAATTATGAACAATATCCAATCCATTAGTGTTGACCAACAAACTGGTAACATCTCTTTACGTGGTAATGAAAATGTACGTGTTTTGATTGATGGAAAACCTACAAATATTGATGCTTCACAATTATTACAGCAAATCCCATCTGCATCTATTAAACAAATTGAATTAATTACCAATCCATCTGCAAAATACAATCCAGAAGGAATGAGTGGTATTATTAATATTGTATTACATAAAAATAGCAAAATGGGATTTAATGGTAATGTAAACACTGGTATTACCTTTGCAAAAACACCAAAATTTACCACAGCTTTAGGTTTAAATTATAAAGTTGGTAAAATTAATATTTATGGTAACTACGGTTTTAATACTGGTAAAAAAATTAACAAAGGCGCAAAAGACAGCTACCAAACTAGTTTAAATAATCACGCCGATTTTAAATTTGGAAGCGATAATACTTCTCATTTAATAAAAGCAGGAGTTGATTACTATATTAATGACAACAATACACTTTCTTTTTACACTACACAAAATATAGCAAGTAACAAATCCTTCGGATCCACTGTTTTAACTTACACCAATGCAACAAATGCGTTTAATAACGTTACACAAAGTAATAATAGCAAAACAGATTCACACTCGCAAACTTATAATTTAGACTATAAAACGGAATTGGATAAGAAAGGGCAAAATATAGAGCTAGAAATTAACTACAACACTACTGGTGCTCCAGAAAACGGAGATTTTACTTTTGACTTTCCTAACAACATTCTTGCAAATAATAATCGAGTTGATGATATTAAAAATGAAAGAGATAATATTTTAATCAATTTAGATTATGTAAAACCTTTATCTGAAACTGCTAAGTTAGAAATTGGCTTGGAAAACAGAATCCAAAACACAAGCAATAGTTTATTATCTACTGATGCTTTAAATAATTCAGCATTTAAATATGATAGAAATATTTTTTCTGGATACCTAACCTATAGTAAAAAATGGAGCAAATTAAGCGCTCAATTAGGTGCCCGTTTAGAGCAATATAATATTGACGCAAATTTTACAGGGTATGATGCCGTTTTAACAACTACAACTACTGAAAAATTTAAAGATAATATTTTTTCTATTTACCCATCTGCCTTTTTAACCTATACGGCAAATGATAAAAATTCATTCAACTTAAGTTATTCTAGAAGAGTGGATAGACCTAGTATTAGCCAAGTAAATCCTATTAGACAATGGACCACCCCTTCCGTAGACTCCAAAGGAAATCCAAATTTAAAACCACAATTCACCAATTCTTATGAATTAAATTATACCCATAAATTAAAAAAAGGGTCCATCACAACTGGTGTATTTTACCGTCAAATCAATGATGAAATTTCCCGTACCGTAACCTTACATCCTACAGTTGCTAATAAATTAATTTTATCACATGAAAATTTTGACAATAACAATGCTTTTGGACTTGAAGCCTCTGCTAATTTAAAATTTACAAAATGGTGGAGCACCAATGCCAGTTTTGATGTCTACACTAAAACCGTAAAAGGAACTGTTTCTAGCGAAACAGCAATAAGTGGCTTTGAGTTTATTGAAATTGACAACACCTCATTTAATACCAGAATTAGTAATAGTTTTACTGCAACTAAAAAATTACGTTTGCAATTATCTGGATTTTATAGTGGTCCCGATTTAGGTTTGCAATTTAAAAGAAAAACAATGTGGAAAGCAGATGTTGGCGCAAGCTATACCGTTTTAAAAGGAAAAGGAACATTGAGTGCACGTGTAAGTGATATTTTTAACAGTATGAATTTTGCTTTTGAAGGAAACAAACCTTACAAACAAGAAGGGCAATTTAATTGGGAAAGTCAATCAGCTTATATTGGTTTCAATTACCGTTTTGGTGGCGGAAAAAACAAAGCCCTACAACGCAAGCGAAGAGATAGCAATGAAAAATCTGGCGGCGGCGGAATGATGTAATCAAAAGAATACTCCTCCTCACCTCTCTTTCTCCATAAAAATTAGGAATTTTCTTAATTTTTATGGAGATTTTTTTTACTTTTAATAAAAATAAAAAATATAACAAAAAAATACTATGCGCGCATAGTATTTTTTGTTATATTTGAATTAATTATTTATGAGCTTAAAATATGGATAAACAAACTATTGATCACACTTTAAGAGCTACTTGGCAAGCTGTTGCTAAACTTTACAATGAAGAAGCTGGTAAATATGGAGCTACAATGGCTGTCGCATTTACACTATTAAATATTGATAAAGACGGCACCCCATCTACTGCTTTAGGCCCTAAAATGGGTATGGAAGCAACAAGTTTATCACGTACCTTAAAAAAAATGGAAGAGCAAAAATTAATCCGTCGTCAAAAAAATCAAGAAGACGGAAGAAGTGTTTTGATCTTTTTAACTGATTTAGGTATAGAAATGCGTAACTTAT
Source organism: uncultured Kordia sp. (assembly GCA_964608925.1). Taxonomy (GTDB): domain Bacteria; phylum Bacteroidota; class Bacteroidia; order Flavobacteriales; family Flavobacteriaceae. The sequence continues at coordinate 5,600 of CAZSQD010000108.1, read as the reverse complement.
CCAAAGAAAAAGTAATCTCATTTAATGAGAATATTCATAAAAATTTAGAAGCCGAAAAAATTGCCCATTTCTTTGAAGTTTCTGAAACTATATTAGATTTAATACAACAACGAAAAATATTTAATAAAAACTAATACCATGCAAAGACACATTAAAAAAGTAGCCGTAATAGGTTCTGGAATTATGGGAAGCGGAATTGCTTGCCATTTTGCCAATATTGGTGTTGAAGTCTTATTATTAGACATCACACCAAGAGAATTAAATACAAAAGAAAAAGCTAAAGGTTTTACTTTAGAAGATAAAATAGTGCGCAACCGTTTGGTAAATGACTCTTTAAAAGCCGCATTAAAATCAAAACCCTCGCCTATTTATAATCAAAAATTTGCCAATAGAATTTCTGCAGGTAATTTAACAGATGACATTGCACAAATTGCAACTGCTGATTGGATTATAGAAGTTGTTGTGGAGCGTTTAGATATTAAAAAACAAGTTTTTGAAAATATTGAAAAACACCGTAAACCGGGGACATTAATTACCTCAAACACTTCGGGGATTCCTATTCAGTTTATGAGTGAAGGACGCAGTGATGATTTTCAAAAACATTTTTGTGGTACGCACTTTTTTAATCCTGCACGATATTTAAAATTATTTGAAATTATACCAGGTCCAAAAACTTCTCCAGAAGTTTTAGATTTTTTAAACGGTTATGGTGAGAAGTATTTAGGAAAAACATCAGTAGTAGCAAAAGACACCCCTGCATTTATTGGTAATAGAATTGGTATTTTTAGCATCATGAGTTTATTTCATATGGTAAAAGATATGGATTTAACCATTGAAGAAGTTGACAAACTTACGGGTCCCGTAATTGGGCGTCCAAAATCAGCAACCTTTCGTACTGTTGATGTTGTAGGACTTGATACATTAGTACATGTTGCTAATGGTATTCATGATAACTGCCCTAAAGATGAAAATCACGACTTATTTAAACTGCCATCATTTATCAACACTATGATGGGAAATAAATGGTTGGGTAGTAAAACTAAACAAGGTTTTTATAAAAAAACAGTTTCTGCAGAAGGTAAAAAAGAAATTTTATCTTTAGATCTAAACACTTTAGAATACCGTTCTAAAAAGCGTGCCAAATTTGCGACTTTAGAAATGACTAAAACCATTGATCATGTAATTGATCGTTTTAAAGTATTGGTAAAAGGAAAAGATAAAGCAGGTGAATTTTATCGTAAAAGTTTTGCTGCTTTATTTACTTATGTTTCGAATAGAATTCCAGAAATATCTGATGATATTTACAAAATTGATGATGCTATGAAAGCTGGTTTTGGCTGGGAACATGGTCCGTTTCAAATTTGGGATGCCATTGGTGTTGAAAAAGGAATTGAAATGATGAAAGCAGAAGGTTTAACCCCTAATGCTTGGGTAAATGACATGCTAGCTTCTGGCAACACTTCATTTTATACTATAAAAGAAGGCGCTACTTATTTTTATGACATTCCTTCTAAAAAACAAACTAAAGTACCAGGTCAAGATGCGTTTATCATCTTAAATAATATCAGAAAAACAACGGAAGTCTTTAAAAATTCAGGAGTTGTTATTGAAGATATTGGTGACGGTATTCTAAATGTAGAGTTCCAATCAAAAATGAACTCTATTGGCAGTGATGTTTTAGCAGGTTTAAACAAGGGTATTGATTTAGCTGAACAAAACTTTAGAGGTTTAGTTGTAGGTAATCAAGCAGCAAATTTTTCCGTAGGAGCAAATATCGGAATGATATTTATGTTGGCTATTGAGCAAGAATATGATGAAATGAATATGGCAATCAAGTATTTTCAAGATACTATGATGCGCATGCGATATTCCGCAATACCAACTATAGCTGCACCACATGGTATGACCTTTGGTGGTGGTTGTGAATTATCATTACATGCTGATAAAGTTGTTGCCGCTGCCGAAACTTATATGGGATTAGTAGAGTTTGGTGTTGGCTTATTACCAGGTGGTGGTGGATCCAAAGAAATGGCGCTAAGAGCATCAGATTCTTTCAAAAAAGGAGATGTAGAATTAAATGTTTTACAAGAAAATTTCTTAACTATTGGTATGGCAAAAGTATCAACATCTGGTTATGAAGCATTTGATTTAGGGTTATTACAAAAAGGAAAAGATACCATTATTGTTAATAAAGACCGCCAAATAGCCGCTGCAAAAGCACAAGCAATACTAATGGCAGAACAAGGATACACGCAACCCATGCGCCGTAAAGATGTAAAAGTTTTAGGTAAACAAGCACTAGGTATGTTTATAGTAGGTACGGATGCTATGGAAGCGAGTCATTATATTTCAGAACACGACCGTAAAATTGCTAACAAATTAGCGTACGTAATGGCAGGTGGTGATTTATCAGAGCCAACATTAGTAACCGAACAATATTTATTAGATTTAGAACGAGAAGCCTTTTTATCATTAACCACTGAGCGTAAAACCTTAGAGCGTTTAGAGCACATGCTTAAAAAAGGAAAACCGTTACGTAATTAGTAAAAGATATAAGACTAAAATGATTTAGGACATAAGACTGTAAAAATACAGTTTACAGTCTTATTTTAAATCAAAATAAAACAATATGGCAGCGAGACACAATTTTAGAAAATTAACAATTTGGAAAGATGGTATTGAAATCGTAAAAGACACTTACGGTGTAACAAAATTATTTCCAAAATCTGAAATGTACTCGTTATCAAATCAAATGCAACGTTGTTCTATTTCTGTTCCTTCAAATATTGCAGAAGGAACAAGCAAAGGAACAGATAAACATTTTTTACAGTATTTAGAAACAGCTTTGGGGTCAGCTTTCGAATGGGAAACTCAACTAATAATTTCTTTTGAAATTGGGTATATATCAGAAGAAACTTTTAATAATTTAGAAACAAAAATTCAACACATACAAGGTAGAATAACACGTTTTATGGAAACTTTAAGCAAGTCATAAATCATACGTCATATTATCTTATATCAAATATTTAAACAGTTATGAACAAAACAGCATATATAGTAAAAGCATACCGTACCGCAGTAGGGAAAGCACCAAAAGGAGTATTTCGTTTTAAAAGAACGGATGAATTAGCAGCGGAAACCATTCAACACATGATGAAGGAGTTACCTAATTTAGATAAAACCCGAATTGATGATGTGATGGTAGGTAACGCAATGCCCGAAGGTGCACAAGGATTAAATATGGCACGCTTAATCTCTTTAATGGGATTAAACACCGTTGATGTTCCTGGGGTAACCGTAAATCGATTTTGCTCTTCAGGAGTAGAAACCATAGCAATGGCAACCGCTAAAATTCAAGCAGGTATGGCAGATTGTATTATTGCAGGTGGTGCTGAAAGCATGAGTTCTGTACCCATGACAGGTAACAAACCAGAATTAAATTACGATTTAGCAAAAGCAGGTCATGAAGATTATTATTGGGGAATGGGTAATACAGCAGAAGCAGTGGCTAACCAATTCAATATTTCAAGAGCAGACCAAGATGAATTTGCATTTCAGTCGCACATGAAAGCCTTAAAAGCACAAGCAGAAAATCGTTTTCAAGATCAAATTGTACCCATTACTGTAAATCAAACTTATATTGATGCCAACGGTAAAAAAGCGAACAAATCATACACCGTAACTAAAGATGAAGGGCCACGTAAAGGTACCAGTGTTGAAGTATTAAACAAGTTAAGAGCTGTTTTTGCTCAAGGTGGTAGTGTTACCGCAGGTAACTCGTCACAAATGAGTGATGGTGCTGCTTTTGTAATGATAATGAGTGAAGAAATGGTGAAAGATTTAAATCTAGAACCTATTGCACGTATGGTCAACTATGCTGCAGCAGGTGTTGAACCACGTATTATGGGAATTGGACCTGTAAAAGCCATTCCGAAAGCCTTAAAACAAGCTGGATTAAAACAAAGTGATATTTCTTTAATTGAGCTAAACGAAGCATTTGCATCACAATCATTAGCCGTAATACGCGAGTTGGATTTAAATCCTGATATTATTAATGTAAACGGTGGTGCTATTGCACTAGGGCATCCTTTAGGATGTACGGGCGCTAAATTATCCGTTCAATTATTTGACGAGATGCGCAAGCAAAACATGCAAGGTAAATACGGCATGGTAACCATGTGCGTAGGGACTGGGCAAGGAGCTGCAGGAATTTTTGAGTTTTTGAAATAAAAGCCCATCTTAACTTTCCGAAAGGGAAGGAATAAAAAAAATAAAAAATAAAAATAATAGAAGATAAAATAGAAGAATTTCAATAGATACTATGGATTTCAAAATACCCTAAACTAATCTATTTTCTTTTCTCTCTATTCTAAATTTCTAAAAAAAACACAAACAATGGAAAACATACTAAGAGGCGGACAATTTATTGTAAAAGAAACCAATTGCGAAGACATTTTTACTCCTGAAGATTTTACCGAAGAGCAAAAAATGATGAAAGACATGATTATGGAATTCATAGACCGTGAAGTTTGGCCACAAAAAGCACGTTTTGAGCAAAAAGACTATGCGCTAACCGAAGAACTAATGAAAAAGATTGGAGATTTAGGTTTATTAGGAGTTGCCGTACCAGAAGTATACGGTGGTATGGGAATGGGTTTTGTTTCTACCATGTTAGTTTGTGATTATATTTCTGGAGCAACTGGATCATTAGCAACTGCTTTTGGTGCCCACACCGGTATTGGTACTATGCCAATTACTTTGTACGGTACCGAAGAGCAAAAACAAAAATACGTACCTAAATTAGCTTCTGGTGAATGGATGGGATCGTATTGTTTAACGGAACCTGGTGCTGGATCTGACGCTAATTCTGGTAAAACAAAAGCTGTTTTATCTGATGATGGAAAACACTACTTGATTTCTGGTCAAAAAATGTGGATTTCAAATGCGGGCTTCTGTAACATCATGATTGTTTTTGCACGTATTGAAGATGATAAAAATATTACAGGTTTCATTGTAGAATATGATAAAAACAACCCTAACGGAATTACTTTAGGAGAAGAAGAACATAAATTAGGGATTCACTCCTCTTCTACCCGTCAAGTATTTTATAGTGACACCAAAGTGCCTGTAGAAAACATGCTATCTACAAGAGGAAACGGATTTAAAATAGCTATGAATGCTTTAAATATTGGTCGTATTAAATTATCTGCAGCGTGCTTAGATGCACAACGTAGAGTAACTACTGAAGCTGTAAAATACGCTAATGAGCGCATACAATTTAAAACTCCAATTGCTCAATTTGGAGCTATCAAAGCTAAAATAGCAGAAATTAGCACCGCAACTTATGTTGATGAATCTGCTGCATATAGAGCTGCTAAAAACATTGAAGATCGTATTGCTATGCGTGAAGCTGATGGAAATAACCATCAAGAAGCAGAGTTAAAAGGGATTGAAGAATATGCCATTGAATGCTCCATTTTAAAAGTTAGAGTTTCGGAAGATGCTCAAAATACTACAGATGAAGGAATACAAATTTTTGGAGGAATGGGATTCTCTGCAGATACACCTATGGAAGCTGCTTGGAGAGATGCCCGTATATC
>CAZSQD010000107.1:0-8195 GCA_964608925.1 uncultured Kordia sp. | reverse complement strand
TTAATCATTAAACAATGCTTTCATAACATATTTAATGCCTTTAAAAATAAAAAACATAGCGGTAAATAATAAAATAATACCCACAGTAATAGTGAGGTAATTGTGAAGTTTAAAACCCAAATGTAAAATAAAAGGGCCACCAAATAAAAATAATAAAGAGATGCCTAAATTTTGAATTCCTTTGGTTAAATGTTCTTGGTTAGTGTGCATTTTCTTGATAATATAAAATTGATTTTCTAACTGATTTATGTATTTCTAATAAACTTAAAGCTTCCTTATAATTAATATTTAATTCGTTTTGTATCATTTTTGCTCCTCTATCTACTAATTTATCATTACTGAGTTGCATGTCCACCATTTTATTGCCTTTTACTTTGCCTAATAAAATCATGGTAGCGGTGCTAATCATATTGAGTACTAATTTTTGAGCAGTTCCTGCTTTCATGCGTGAGCTTCCTGTAACAAATTCAGGACCAACAATTACTTCAATAGGAAATTGTGCTACTTGTGCTAGTGGGCTATTTTTGTTACATGTAATACCCCCTGTTATAATATTATTTGCATTACACTTTTTGAGTGCGTGTATTACATACGGTGTAGTGCCAGATGCGGCAATACCAATAACTACATCATTACTGTTAATATGTTGTATTTGTAAATCAAGCCAACCTTGAGTGGTATGGTCTTCAGCGTTTTCTACCGCTTTGCGTATGGCGGTGTCACCACCAGCAATTAAGCCAACAACTAAACTATGTGGCACACCAAAAGTAGGCGGACACTCTGACGCATCTAAAATACCTAAACGCCCACTTGTACCTGCCCCCATATAAAATATACGACCGCCTTTTTGTAGTTTTTCTACAATTTTAGTTACTAATGTTTCTATTTGTGGGAGTGCTTTTTCTACAGCTAAGGGTACGGTTTTGTCTTCGGTATTAATATTGGTTAGCAGTTCCGTGACTGTCATTTTTTCTAAATGGTTGTAGCGGGAATCTTGCTCGGTAGTTTTTATAAATGTCATACTTCAAAAATACGGTATTTTGCGCAAATGTTAAGTTTTTGTGTTGATTTTATCAATGAGATTTACTTTTGCGTTAGGGGTACAAGCGGCATTCTTTTTTATTTAAGCAAACAAGCGTTTTTACGAACGAAGTGACGTAATCTTTACCAGTTATAGAGATAACTAAATTAATAGAACTGGAGTTATACCAATTAAATTTCAAGGTACTCATAAGTAAATTGAATTATTTTAAATTTAGTTGAGTTTAAAAAGATAAGCATAGCTTTAGTTACGGTTCTCTTTTTAAGCGATAAATAAGCTTAAAAGAAACAATTTAATTGCGCATTTTGAATTTTAATTGGTATTATATATTAAACCCTCTAAAAAAGATATAGCGGGTAACCCGCCCCTTGTGGTAACGCCCAAATAATATTAAACTAATTGTTCACCACATTCATAACAAAATTGGGCATTATCGTTATGATCATCAGCATTGCAATGGGGGCAATGCTGGGTGTTTAAATGTACTGTTTCATCTTGTTTACGTGTCATTTCCGAAGTTACAATACCTGTTGGTACGGCAATAATGGCGTAACCTAAAATCATGATTATAGAGGCTATAAACTGCCCAAAACCTGTTGTTGGGGCAATATCACCATAACCAACGGTGGTCAAAGTAACAATTGCCCAATACACACTACGAGGTATGCTGGTAAAGCCGCTATTTGCATCACCTTCAATCATATACATTACGGTTCCTAAAATAATACAGAGCATAAAAACGGCTAATAAAAACACCAATATTTTAGCTTTACTGGCTTTTAAAGCATTTATCATTTGGTTGCCTTCGCCAATAAAACGGGCGAGTTTTAAAATTCTAAATACACGTAGCAATCGTAATGCTCTAAGGGCAACAAGTGCATGTGAACCTACAAAAAATATAGCTAAATATTTGGGTATGGTGGACAAGAAATCAATAATACCATAAAAACTAAAGATGTATTCACTGGGTTTTTTAATAGTAACAATACGGGCAAAATATTCTAAGGTAAATAAAACAGTTATAACCCATTCGGCAATATTTAATTCCGAAGCATAAGTATTACCAATATGCGTAACACTTTCTAACATTACAACGGCAATACTTGCTAAAATGAGTAGTAGAAGTACGATGTCAAACCACTTACCTGCAGGAGTATCTGCTTCATAAATTACTTCGTGTAATTTATTTTTCCAGTTTTTATGTTGTTTTGTTTTTGTCAAAAAAATGTTAGTTTAGTATTGTAAATGTAGTTTTTTATGAGTTTATAGGCAAATTTATGGTCTTTTTTACGCGTTTTCGCCTTAAATAACTTTGTATGGTTTGTTGAATTTCTATGCTGTCATCCATTGGTGTGATTAAGCCTCTTAAAATTTCAATGTTTTGTATTTGATGGTTAAGTTTTACAAAGCCAAAACCTTTATAGCTTCCGTTTTCTAATAAAATAACGCTACTTTCTTGTGGTGTACGCCCTTTATCAATAATTATTTTGTTGGTGCTTTTGTATTGATAATCGGCAATAAATTGTTGCACCCGCTTGTTGTATATTTTACTATCCTCTTCTTTTTGGTTACACGCTCCTTTACATTGGTGATGCTTATACGCATTACAAGGTTGTGTGGTTCCGTTAATTTGATTTACAAATTGGCAGAGTTGGTAGTGTTTGGTAATACGCTTATTAAAATCATACGCTTCTTGCTCATTTACAAAGGTAGTAATTGCTTTTTTACGACCATCAATTTTTGCATAGTGTACGCTTATATAACCGTCTTCATTTTTTTTCTGATAAAAAGCAAATTGAAAAGATTTATGCCTGCGTGTGGCATTATAAATAGGGCTATTTTTATTGATTTCTTGTTTTTCTTTTAAAATAGAAATTAGCTCGTTACCTGTTAGCTCAAAAGTAACGGTATGCACTTCTTTTTGTATGTTTTTGTTTTTTTTACTTTTATGGGTAAATATTTTATTAACACTTTTTTTAATGTTTCTACTTTTGCCAATAAAAATAATTTCTCCTTGATTATTGTGTATATAAAACACTCCAGTTTCACTAGGAATATTGTTTAGTATTGTAGTAAATTTTTCATTTATCTTTTTTTCAACCCCTGATTTTATAGTTTGTGAAACAATGGTTTTTTCAACATCTTTAGCTAATAAAACTTTAAATAACTCTACGGTAGCCAAAGCATCACCACTTGCTCTATGTACGTTGCTAATAGGGATACCTAAAGCTCTTACTAAGGTACTCAATTTGTACTTTTCTTGTTCAGGAAGTAGTTTTTTACTGAGCGCTACGGTACATAATGTTTTTTGTATAAACTCATACCCTAAGCGCCTAAACTCAGTACGTAAAATACGATAATCAAAACTGGTGTTGTGGGCAACTAAAATACAACCGTCCATAATTTCAACAATACGCTTAGCTACTTCATGAAATTTAGGAGCATTGCGTAACATTTTATTGTTAATACCTGTTAATTGTACTACAAAGGGTTGTATTTCTTTTTCAGGGTTTACTAAAGAGATAAATTGATCTACAATTTGATGCCCATCAAATTTATAGATGGCAATTTCCGTAATGCCTTCCTCATTAAATTTCCCTCCTGTGGTTTCTATGTCTACTATTGCGTACAAATGCTATTCTTTATAATTTCTGTTGCCAAATATACTACTTCCAATCCTAACCATTGTACTTCCGCAGTTAATTGCTAGTTTATAGTCGCCACTCATACCCATACTAATCGTTTCAGGTTTAAAATTAGGGGTTTCGGACTGTTTTTTTAATTCATCAAATACTTGTTTTAAGAGCTGAAACTCCTCCTTTACTTGTGTTTGATTATCCGTAAAAGTTGCCATACCCATAACACCTGTAATGCAAATATTTTTTAAGGGAGATAAAACTTTGGAGTCCAATAATTCTTGTGCTTCTTGAGACGATAGACCAAATTTAGTTTCTTCTTGCGCTATTTTTATTTGTAGCAAGCAGTTGATGGTTCTGTTGTGTTTTTCAGCTTGTTTATTAATCTCTTGTAATAGTTTTAAGCTATCTACCGCATGAATAAGATGCACATACTCCGCCATATATTTTACTTTATTGCGTTGTAAATGCCCAATCATGTGCCACTCAATATCTTTTGGAAGGATTTCCCATTTGGTGGTCATTTCTTGTATTTTATTTTCTCCAAAAATACGTTGCCCTGCGTCATAAGCTTCTTGTAATAATACAATGGGTTTGGTTTTAGAAACCGCTACAAGGGTTACCTGTTTGGGTAACTGTTGCTGTATTTGAGTTAGGTTTTGTTGAATGTTCATTTTTGGTTAGTTGTAAAAGTTAAAAAGTAGAAAGTTTTTAAAGTAAAAAATAGTTTAGATTAAAAGATTAGTTATTCTATTAAGCGATTGGTTTATTGCAAGATTTTTTTGCTTTTTGAAATAAGAGGTTACTTCAGTCGTTGAAAAAAATTCCTTCGTAAAGACGTGTAAAGCTACGAAATTAAACAAATACACTATTTATAACACTCAAACTCTTAACTATTTTTAAAATTCATAAATAGTTAATCCACTTCTTAATTTGGGTCTAATATAGGTGCTTTTTGGCGGCATTTTTAAGCCTTCATCTGCAATTTGTTTCATTTTTGCTACGGTAATAGGCACCATCCCAAATGCAACTTTAAATTTACCACTATCAACAGTTTCTTTTAATTGCATCACATCTTTTGTTCCTGAAAGATAATCAATACGCTTGTTGTTGCGTAAATCAACAATATTTAAAATGGGTTTTAAGATTAAGTTATACAATATTTGAGCGTCTAATTCATCTAACGTATTTTCAAAATTGTAATTACTTTTACGGAGGTATAAGGAGTAAAATTCGCCATCTAAATACATACTAAAATGATGTTGTTTAGTGGGTTTGTATAAATGATGTCCTCTGTTTTCTATTCTGAAATGCTCATCCAAATCCATTAAGAACTCATCTTTACTCAATCCATTTAAATCTTCTATTAATCTATAAAACTCAAAAATTTGAAGATTAGATTCAGGAATTAAAAAGCTCATAAAGTGATTTTGACTAACACCTTCAATAAACTCACCATCTTTTTTATAATCTTTCGCTAGTAGGGAAGAAGAAGCGCTACGGTGGTGTCCATCCGCAATATATAGACTGTCCATTTTAGCAAATTCAGCTGTAATTTTTTGCGTAATTTCATCATCATTAATCAACCATAAATGGTGATCTACTCGGTCTGTAGTAGAAAACTCATATTCTGGTCGAGTTTTCATGATTTCAGAAAATGTAATATCTAAGGTATTATTATCAGGATAGGTAATTAAAACGGGTTCGGCATTAAAACCAACAGTATTTAGGTAGTTTTTAAAGAGTTCTTCTTTTTTTTCTAAAGTGTTTTCGTGTACTTTTATAATATTTTCCTCATAATCTTGTACTGATACGGCACCAATAATACCTGTAAAAGTATGTGTACGTGTCATGATTTTATAGAGCATAAAAGCAGGTTTTTTTTCTTGTATAAAAAAATGCTCGTCTTTAAATTCTTGATATCGATTACGTACTAATTTAAATCTTTTTTCTCCCGAAATTTCTTTTTCAAACTTAAACCCAGGGTTAATAATATGTAAAAATGAATACGGGTTATAGCTCAATCGTAATTTCAACTCCTCATCACTATACGCATGGTAGGAGCGTGAAACCACTAAATTGGCTTTGTCTCTTGTAGGTCTTACTATTTTAAATGGTTGTACGGTTGCCATAATTTAAGTTTGTAAAGTTTAAAAGTTAAAATGCAACCCTGCTTATAGGATTGCAAATTTACTTAGTTTTTAAAGTTACGTTGTATAAATTGTCCAAAGTAATAAACCATTAATAACGGAATTAAAGCATATTGTGAGTATTTACTAAGTACATTAAAATGGTCTAATAAAATTAATGAACCTGCCATAAATACAATGAATAATAAATTAACAATTTGTTTTTTCATAAGTTCTATTATTTTGTAAATTGTTTTGCTACAGTTTCTGCTTTTCTACTTTGTGAGTAATCATAAAAACCTTCGCCAGATTTTGAACCTAATTTACCAGCATTTACCATATTTACTAAAAGCGGACATGGAGCATATTTTGGGTTTTTGAATCCGTTGTACATTACATTCAAGATAGATAAACATACATCTAAACCAATAAAATCAGCTAATTGTAAAGGTCCCATTGGGTGTCCCATACCTAATTTCATTACGGTATCAATTTCTTGAACACTAGCAACGCCATTATATAAAGTTTCAATAGCTTCATTTAGCATAGGCATTAAAATACGGTTGGCAACAAAACCTGGGTAATCATTTACTTCCGTTGGGGTTTTACCTAATTTTTTAGATAAATCCATAATAATATCCGTTACTTCATTTGAAGTATTGTAACCTCTAATAATTTCTACCAATTTCATGATAGGTACAGGATTCATAAAGTGCATACCAATTACTTTTTCTGGACGCTTAGTAACTGCTGCTATTTGCGTGATAGAAATTGAAGACGTATTGGTTGCTAAAATGGTTTTTGCATCACAAAAAACATCTAAATCCTTAAATATTTTTAATTTTAAATCGAAGTTTTCGGTAGCCGCTTCAACTACTAAATCAACATTAGCAACCCCTTCTTTCATTGAAGTAAAAGTGGTAATGTTATTTAATGTCGTGTTTTTATCCGCATCACTAATACGTTCTTTAGCCACCATGCGGTCTAAGTTTTTAGCAATGGTTGCCATTCCTTTATCAATAGAGGCTTGTGCAATGTCTATTAATTGTACTTGATATCCGCTTTGTGCGAAAGTGTGTGCAATACCATTACCCATGGTTCCTGCGCCTATAACTGCTATTTTTTTCATAATAATGCCCGTAAAACGGGTAACTTTTTTTTTGGTTTATTTTGTCATATCCGCGTATGCGGATATCGTATTATTTTTAGTTTAGATGTATTATTTAAAACCTCACTGTAATGAGATTCCTCCACTAGGGTTGGAATGACATTTTTTTACAGAATGGAGAAGCTTTTCACTTTTCACTTTTCACTTTTCACTTTTTTTTGCGAAGCAATCTACTTAAAACAATCAATAATTTGATGCGCCACTCGTAATGCTTCCGTACCATCTTCTAAAGTAACAACGGGTGTTGTGTTGTTATTAATGGCATCTGCAAAACTATTTAATTCATCTAAAATGGCGTTGTTTGCTTCCACATCTGGATTATCAAAATAAATTTGTTTTTTTACGCCTTCTGCATTTTGTAAAATCATATCAAAGTCTCCTGGGTTTTCAGGAGCATCTTTCATTTTTACCACTTCACATTTTTTGGTTAAAAAATCGACAGAAATATAAGCGTCTTTTTGAAAAAATCTTGATTTACGCATGTTCTTTAAAGAAATTCTACTGGATGTTAAATTGGCAACACATCCGTTTTCAAACTCTAAACGTGCATTGGCAATATCAGGAGTTTCACTAATTACAGATACTCCACTTGCTGATACTTTTACTACTTTTGATTTTACAACGCTTAAAATAGCATCAATATCATGTATCATTAAATCTAAAACTACAGGTACATCCGTACCACGAGGGTTAAATTCTGCCAAACGATGTGTTTCAATAAACATTGGTGCTTCAATTTTATGTTTAACAGCAGTAAAAGCGGGATTAAAACGCTCAACGTGTCCAACTTGTCCTTTTACTCCGTACTCTTTAGCGAGTGCTAAAATATTTTCAGCTTCTGCTACCGTATTTGAAATAGGTTTTTCAATAAACAGTTGTTTTTTTGATTTGATAACTTGTACCGCACAATCATGGTGAGAAAGAGTAGGTGTTACAATATCTACCACATCTACCGCATCAATTAACTCTTGAATGGTATCAAAAGCTTTATAACCAAATTCGGCTTCAATTTTAACTGCATTTTCTTTGATGGGATCATAAAAACCTACCAATTCATATTTATCTGATTCATTTAATAAACGTAAATGAATTTTACCTAAGTGACCTGCACCCAAAACGCCTGCTTTTAACATAAAAAATTCTTATTTTTGAATTGCTAACAAAAATAAGAATTTAAAGTATGAGATTGTAAATATTAGTTAAAAATATTTTGAAATACT
>CAZSQD010000106.1:4270-8229 GCA_964608925.1 uncultured Kordia sp. | reverse complement strand
GAACTCCTTTTAGCAGGTGGACAACTGATTATTGAGCACAGTACCCAAACCAAATTAACCCATCACCCCCATTTTAAAGTCGAAAAAAAATACGGTGGTTGCGTGTTTAGTTTTTTTGAAATTGAAGTTGTTGGTAGTGATGAGGAAGAGTAATAGAATATGATAGCATAATTTTGTTACTTTCTATTTTTGAATTGATACTTAAGAAGAGAATACTATAATTTAATTACTTAATATATTTATTTTGAGAATAGAACAACTAACTTTCACTCGATTTATTGCAGCCATTTCAATTGTTATTTTCCATTACGGGTCAGGTAGTTTTTTATTTAATAATGAACTTGTATCTTTTATTTTCAAACAAGCGAATGTTGGTGTTAGCTATTTTTACATTCTATCTGGGTTTGTTATGATAATTGCTTATGGCAATCTAAAAAAAATCAATTTTTTTGGCTATTTAAAAAATCGATTTGCTAGAGTTTATCCAGTTTATTTTTTAGCTATTTTTTTGATCTTTGGAATTAGTCTTTTCAAAAACCTAAATATTTTAGATTTAACATTGAATATGTTTATGATACAGGCATGGGTACCAGGAAAAGCCTTAACTATAAATACACCTGGTTGGTCATTATCCGTAGAATTTTTTTTCTATCTATTATTTCCAATTTTATTAAACTTAATCTATTCAACTAAAAAACTAAAAAATATTACTTTATTTATTATTTTATTTTGGATAGCTAGTCAAATAATATTCCATCTTACAATGTATAGCATTCTAAAAATACCTTTTTATAGTATTCAAGACATTTTATATCACCCTCTAATGCATTTAAATGAATTTTTAATAGGGAATTTAGCAGGGATATTTTTCATTAAAAAACAAAAAAATTATAAAAGAGAATATTCTTTTCAAATTATAATATTAATGATTATCTTAATTACAGTATTAAAATTTCCTATGGGGTTTAATTTACATAACGGACTTTTAGCTATATTTTTTGTACCACTTATACTTTTGATATCGCTAAATAAAGGAATATTTACAAAGCTCTTATCTAAAAAACCTTTTGTTTTCTTAGGAGAAATTAGCTTTAGTCTATACATTTTACAGGCCCCTGTATGGATGTTTTTTTCAGACTATAGAATGCTAAAATATGTAGGGTTAAATAAAATTACGGACTTCACTACATCATTCTTTATTCGTTTAATCATTTTAATTATATTTTCATCACTAAGTTACTTATATTTCGAAAAACCTATTCGAAATTACCTAAAAAATATTAAATAATAAGTATTTCCCTGCCAATTACTATGTAAAGCAAATACTATACGCTAGTGTAAAACCTTTTCAAAAAAGTTATTACTCCATTTATAGTCAAACAAATATCTTTCCGAAAGCATTTTTTCTTCGCCTGAAGTTCCCGATAGTAATCGGGACTAACTAGGTATTACTTAAAAGTGTCTTAATTAACGAAGTATAGTTAGCCACAAATTTGTGAAATACAAATTTTCGCTAAAACATTATTTTTGTTATTTCAATGCCGAATTACTCGACAGAAAATTACATTACAGTGAGCATTTTTGAGAGCGTAAACTATTTGCGTGGTAAGATTACTGCCTGTGCAGGAATAAAAAAAAGCAGACCATAAGCCGGATTCTGTCACTTAAAAAAGAGTCCTTATCATTTATCTAGGATTACAATTACTCATAACCTCAAACCACTTACCCTCCAGCTTTGGGCGTGCAACCCTTAAGCGCTGGTTTACATAGTGTTGCATCACATAGAGTTTACCTGGTTTCACTACAGCATTACCTGTACATACTTTCTGCTGCACTTGTCCTCACCTCACGGCGGACGGGAGTTACCCGCTATACTGCACTACGATGTCCGGACTTTCCTCTCTTCTTAATAAAAAGAACAGCGATAAGGCGGTCTGCTTTGTGGCAAAAGTAACTTATTTATAGTTATAAAGTTTGTAAAGTTGTAAAGTTTTGTACGTGTTTTAATTATTGTTAAGATCGAATATGATAAAAGGTTAGCTGCTATATTAAAGAACACTCATTTATACGCTAATGCAAGTTAACGCTATAACTTTTTTTACTTTATAAACTTTTCACTTTGAAACTAAAGAGCTGTTAATAACTCCAAACAAAATTATCAATTATCAAATCCCCATTATCAATTCATTTTCTATATTTGTAGTATGGAACATTTTGTAGTATCAGCACGTAAATACCGCCCACAAACTTTTAAAGATGTTGTTGGGCAACAAGCCATAACCAATACGCTACAAAATGCTATTGAACACAATCATTTAGCACAAGCTCTTTTATTTTGCGGACCTCGTGGAGTTGGTAAAACCTCTTGTGCACGTATTTTAGCCAAACAAATTAATCAGCAAGAACATCATGATGAAAATGAAGATTTTGCCTTTAATATTTTTGAGTTGGATGCCGCTTCAAACAATTCTGTTGATGATATTAGAAGTTTAATTGAGCAAGTACGCATACCGCCACAAGTAGGTAATTACAAAGTATATATTATTGATGAGGTGCACATGCTGTCATCCGCAGCTTTTAATGCCTTTTTAAAAACCTTAGAAGAACCACCAAAACACGCTATTTTTATATTAGCAACTACTGAGAAGCATAAAATTATCCCCACCATACTATCCCGTTGTCAGATATTTGATTTTAAACGTATTACCGTTAAAGATGCCGCCAATTATTTAGCATATATTGCTAAAGAACAAGGTATTGATGCGGAAGATGATGCTTTACATATTATTGCCCAAAAAGCGGATGGAGCAATGCGTGATGCACTTTCTATTTTTGATAGAGTAGTGAGCTTTTGTGGTAAAAATTTAACCCGTCAAGCCGTAACCGAAAACTTAAATGTTTTAGATTACGATACCTATTTTACAGCAACTGATTTAATACTTAATAATAAGATACCTGAGTTACTTGTATTGTTTAATGAATGTTTATCAAAAGGATTTGATGGACATCATTTTATAGCAGGTTTAGCAAGTCATTTTAGAGATTTATTAGTGTGTAAAGATACTGTAACATTAAGTTTATTAGAAGTAGGCGAAAAAGCAAAGGCACAATACAAAACACAATCAGAAATAACCGCAGTTGCTTTTTTAATACAAGGTATTGATAAAGCAAATGATTGCGATTTAAAATACAAAACCAGTAAAAATCAGCGTTTATTAGTTGAACTAACACTTATGCAACTAGCGTCCATCACTTTTGATGGAGAAAAAAAAAAGTCTAAAAACTTTATAATACCCGCAACCTTTTTTATTAGCACTTCTCCCGCAGCAATGATTACAAAAGAAGTTACTAAAAATGAAAATGTGGTTATTCCTGATAAAATTAGTGTTTCCCCTACTCCTATTGTTGCTAAAGTTAAAGCAATAGAAGTGCCTAAAATAACAATGGATGACAACCGAAAATCATCAGGTTTATCATTGTCTAGTATTCGTCATAAAAAAGAACATTTACAAGCAAAACAAGCAGAAGAAAAAGTACATGTAGTTTTACCTACCGAAGATTTTAAGGTAGCTGATTTAATGAAAATTTGGGAGAAATACTCCGAACAACTACGCAATGATGGTGAGCAAATTTTAGCCTCTATTTTAGAAATTGACACGCCAAGAGTTAAAGGTACTACTATTAATTTAGTGTTTCCTAATGCAACCATGAAGGTACAATTAGAACGTGCTCAAGGACCACTATTGTTAGAACTGCGTAAAAAACTACAAAATTATGATATCAACATTGCAATAGATGTTAATGAAACTGTAGAAAAAAAATACGTGTATACCGAAATAGATATTTTTAATAAAATGAAAGAAAACAACCCTGCTTTAGGACTTTTACAACAAGAGTTTGGGTTGGAATTACTGTAAATATATATAAAATGTTAGGACTTAAATTACCAACCGACCCTA
>CAZSQD010000106.1:0-4260 GCA_964608925.1 uncultured Kordia sp. | reverse complement strand
GGGTAAATATTGTAGAAAAAAATATTAGCGAAATACTTACGGATCATGCTTTTTGCGAGCAAAAAGCCACCAGTACTGCTATTTCATTAATTGTTGGTTTTCCTGAATATACGGAGCTAGTACAAGAAATGACTAGTTTAGTTAAAGAAGAAATGAGCCACTTTAAAATGGTACATGATTTAATTATTGCTCGTGGTGAAACTTTAGGGCGTGACCGTAAGGATAACTACGTATTACAATTAATTAAATTTTTTCCAAAAGGTGGTAGTCGTAACACGCAATTGGTACATCGTTTATTATATGCTGCCTTAATTGAAGCACGTAGTTGTGAGCGTTTTAGATTATTATCAGAAGAATTATCCGACAAAAAGTTAGCTAAATTCTATCGTGATTTAATGGTTAGTGAAGCCAACCACTACACTATGTTTTTAAAATTTGCACGTCAATATGGTGATGATTTAGAGGTAGTAAATCAAAAATGGGATGCCTTATTAGTTTTTGAAGCTGAAATTATGAGTAATTTAGGCACCAAAGAAACCGTACATGGGTAAAAAAAAGCAATGAAGAAAAATATAGAAACCCTAATATTTAAATTTCCTTCTAAAAATGAATGGATTGCATTATTTATATTTACAATTACACTTCCGTTTTTATACTACAAAATAGCACAAGATATTTCTATTGACAGGCATTACATATTAGACTTGAGGTTAGAAAACCTCAAAAAAATGGGAGCCGATTTATTAGTGGTTTTAATAACATTTTACACAAGTAGGTATTGGCTTTGGTTAATTGAAGGGAAATTAATCGTTAAAATTTCGCCTAATGAGTTAATTATAATCAAATATTACTCTTTAATACCAATTAAGAAAACGTTTCAATTATCAAAAATTAAAAAAATAAATATACAATACAATGTTCGTGACGGAACATGGGAAGGTAAAGGAGTATTCATAACATATAATACCGATAAATCTATTATATTTTTCAACTATGAAAAGAAAGAATATAGAATTGGTACTAAAGTTTTAAATTTTGAAGCAGAACAAATAAAAAATGATTTACAAAAGCGTTGTATTTCATAATTATTTATCAGTACTTTACAGTTACAACTATGAAAAAAATTATCTTTATATTTTTTATTTGCTTTTTCACAAAAAACTTTGCCCAAAAAAAGCACCCTTTTGTAACTTTACTTACTGAAGTTAAAGGAAAACGCACCACTTTTTTTGCTGAAAATAAAGGAAAACGTAGTTATGACGTTTTTTTAATGATACAAACTAAAGATTATAGACGTAGTAGTAATAAGCCTGTAATTAGACGCGTACAACCTGGTGCAAAAGTGGTATTAACCACCATTATCAAGCTTAATGATAAAAAGGGTAACTATACATCTGTTTTTATTGTAAATGAAAAACACGGTACGCTGCAGTTACAAAAAAATTACGACCCGTTAGATAATGAAATAGATAAAGCTATCCATAAAAGAGATAGCCTCAATTAATTTTCAGCGTAATACAGTGTTTTTACAATACCGTCAGACAAACCTATTTTAGGCACATATACTTTCTTGGCGCCACTCCATTTCATTGCTTTTAAATATATTTTAAGTGCAGGTATAATTACATCAGCCCTATCAGGGTTCAATCCAAAATCAGTTACACGCTCTTTATATGTCATGGCATTAAAAAAGTGATATTGTGCGTTTAAAAAAATGTATGATAAGGGTTTGTCATTCGTTTTACCTGATAGTTTATGTATTTTATTAATATTACCACCAGATCCTATCATGATTACTTCATCATAATGTTTGGTATTTTGTTTCACCCATTTTTTAATAGCATCCCAAATATTTTCATCTACCGTTTTATTTAAAAAACGTACGGTACCAATTTTAAAGGATTTTGAATTTACAATTTTCCCACTTGAAAATACGGTAAACTCGGTACTTCCCCCTCCAACATCTACATAAATATAGCTTTTACCTTGTTCTATAAACGATTTTAAATCGGTTGAAGCAATTATAGCGGCTTCCTTTTTACCATCTATTACTTCTATAATGACACCACATTCTGCTTTTATTTGTTCAACTACATCTGCTCCGTTTACAGCTTCTCGCATTGCTGAAGTGGCACATGCCATATATTTTTCTACATCATAGGATTTCATGAGTAACTTAAAAGCTGTCATGGTATCTTTCATTTTTACAATGTTACCCTCTTTAATAATACCTGTTGTAAATGCATCAGCTCCCAAACGAATAGGCACACGTATTAACGCATTCTTTTTAAATTTAGGTTCCTGATTTTTTTCTTCAATAACATTGGTAATTAGCATTCTTACTGCATTAGAACCAATATCAATGGCAGCATATCTTTTAATTTTCATATCACAAAATTACCTAAAATAATAGGTGTTTATTTTAATTATTAACTTATACCAATTTAATTTTTTAATGTCGTATAAATGAATTGAAATAATTTTTATTAGATTAAGGCAAAATATTTAAACATAGCCTTTGCTATGGGTCAATATTTTAACGAAAATATGATGAAAATTAAACGATTTCATTGCGACATTATAATGTTAAATTGGTATTACAATAGTGTTTTTGTTTTTTTCTAAATAATACGCATAGGTTTCTATTTGAGAACGAAATGGTTTACCTTTTGTTTCTCTATAAACATTGTCTTTCTTTTCGGAATACACACGTGCTTTCACATTGTCATTCCAACCAATAGTAAAGGTTTCTATAATTTCATTTTTAATATATTCTTCATAAATAGGACAGGTAACCTCTACTCTATTATCTAAGTTTCTAGTCATCCAATCTGATGAAGAAATAAATACTTTTTCATTTCCTTTAGTTCCAAAAATAAAAACTCTTGGATGCTCTAAATACTTATCTATGATACTAATAGCTGCTATGTTTTCACTTAAATCTTTAACCCCAGGTGTTAGACAACAAATACCACGTACTATCATTTGTATTTGCACTCCTGCAGTACTTGCTGCATAGAGTTTATCAATCATTTTATTGTTAGTAATACTGTTTAACTTGAGCCTAATTTGGGCTGGTTTTCCTTGTTGTGCTTTTTCAATTTCTTCATCTATTAAACTTAATAAAGCATTTTTCGCATAATGTGGCGCCACTAATAAATGCTTATATTTATTAACAATATAATTGGTTTTCAAGAAATTAAATACTTTTTGAAGATCTTTTAAAATTTCTTGATTTGCAGTAAACAAGGTATAATCCGTATATATTTTTGCGGTACTACTATTAAAATTTCCGGTACTTATAAAACCATACCGTTTTAGCTTATTACTTTCTAAACGTTCAATTACACACACTTTACTGTGCACTTTTAAACCTTCAATACCAAAAATTAATTGCACCCCTTCATCTTGCATTTTTTGTGCATAAAACATGTTAGCTTCTTCATCAAAACGTGCTTTTAACTCTATTTGAACGGTAACTTTTTTACCATTTTTAGCCGCATTTATCAATGCATTTGCTATATGTGATACTCTTGCTAAACGGTATATGGTTATTTTTATAGTTTTTACTGCAGGGTCAATAGCTGCTTCTCTTAAAAATTTAATGGTATAAGCAAAGGTATGATAGGGTGTGTATTGCAAATAATCACGAGTTACAATTTTATCAAACATATTACCATTTAAGGGTAAACCATGTATAGGGAGTTCTTTTTGTTTGGGGTACAATAAATTTGTACGTCCTAAACTTGGGAAATTCATATAGTCACGTCTAAAATGATATTTTCCTCCTGGTATTACACTATCATTAGGCTCAATATCCATTTTTTTCATTAGGAAATTTAAAGTATCATTGGCAATATTTTTATCATATATAAAACGTACGGGATCACCATCTTTACGGTTTTTAATACTTTTTTGAAGTTTTTCTAAAAAACTTTTTCCTAAATCTGATTCCATATCTAACTCAGCATCACGTGTAATTTTAATCATATGTGCTTCAATGGTATCGTATTCAAAAATATCAAATATATAATCTAAATTACAGCGTATTAAATCATCTAATAAAATAATAGCATCCTTATTTTCTTCCTTTGGTAATACTACAAATCTATTAATTGAACGTGGTATTTCTAATAGCGCATACCTATTTTCTTGATTTCGAGCTTTCATTTTAACAGCTAAATATGCTGCCGAATCTTTTAAGCGTGGTATTGGGGTTTCTTCGGTTAAAAGTATTGTCATTAAAGCTGGACTTACTTT
>CAZSQD010000105.1:0-8238 GCA_964608925.1 uncultured Kordia sp. | reverse complement strand
CCAATTCCAATCTTTTTCAATATTAGAAGCGTTTACCACCAACATATATTCATGCTCCGCAATTCTATAAATAATTAAATCATCTACAATACCGCCATCATAATTAGGCATACAACTGTATTGTGCTTGTCCAATTTCCATTTTAGAAGCATCATTGGTTGCAATTTTTTGAATTAACGCCAGTGCATTTTCTCCTTTTAAATGAAATTCCCCCATGTGCGAAACGTCAAAAACACCAACACCTGTTCTTACTATTTCGTGTTCGGCATTAACGCCCTCATATTGTACAGGCATATTATAACCTGCAAACGGAACCATTTTAGCGCCTAAACTTTCGTGTATATGTGATAAAGCTGTATTTTTCATACTATATTTTATATTGTTTATTTTAGATGCGCTAATTTATTTAAAATGTAGCAGAAAACAAACTTATAGTAGCATAAAATGAATATCTTTGAACTTTACATTTAACAATTAGTATTTATACCTATGAAAGTATTATCCGTAGCACAATTATATCAAGCACATTTGCTCACTATTAAAAACCAAGATACAACCGAATTGGAGTTGTTAGAACGCGCAGGAGTTCAGGTTTTTAATTGGATGCACCAACGTATGCAGGGAGCACAAGTGAAAATACATATTTTTAATGGAATTGGTAATAATGGTGGAGTGGGTTTAATTTTAGCACGCCATTTATTACAACATGGGTATAATGTAAATAACTATGTGGTTAATTTTAGCAAAAAACGTTCAGAAGGATTTTTGAAAAGTTATGAAAACGTAAAAGCTATGAAATCATGGCCAGCGTTAATGACTACTATTGAAGATTTCCCAGAAGATATTCACCCAGATGATATTATAGTAGATGCTATTTTTGGAATTGGATTAAACCGAAAACCAAGTGCATTTGTAAATCAAGTTTTTACTAAAATTAACGAATTAAAATCTTTTAAATTAGCTATTGATATTCCGTCTGGTTTATATGGCGATAAAACTCCGGATAGTTTAAAAAATGTATTAAAAGCAAACTATACCTTATCCTTTCAAAGCCCTAAACACATATTTTTTTTACCACAAACAGGTATTTTTACGGAGCAATGGGAAATATTAGATATTGGTTTAGATGCTGAGTTTATGACTACTGTAGAAGCTCCTCAGCTTATTAATAAATTAGAGGTATTACCTATGTACCGTAAACGTGAAAAATTTGATGATAAATTTAGCTATGGTCACGCATTATTAATTGGTGGTAGTTACGGTAAAATGGGAAGTGTACAATTGGCAAGTAAAGCAGCTTTAGTAGCGGGTTGTGGTTTAGTAACGGCATATATTCCTAAATGCGGTTATATACCCATGCAAACAGCTTTACCAGAAGCAATGGTGCAAACAGATATAAATGGAGAAGAAATTACAAATATTACTGCAAACGGACAATTTAATGCAATAGGTTTAGGGATAGGTTTAGGCACTTCTAAAAACACCACAAAAGCTGTTTTAAATTTTTTAACAGAAAACAAACTCCCTTTAGTTTTAGATGCTGATGGATTGAATATTGTTGCTGAAAATAAAAAAATCATTACAAAATTACCTACACAAACCATATTTACACCGCACAAACAAGAATTAACACGTTTGGTAGGTGAGTGGCAAAATGATTTTGAAATGCTGGAAAAAACCAAAGTATTTTCAATAAAAAATGATTGCATTGTGGTTATAAAAGGCGCTAATACGCATATTCTTTATAAAAATGAAATGTATATTAATACAACAGGCAACCCTGGTTTAGCAACCGCAGGAGCAGGAGATGTGTTAACAGGTATGATTACAGGTTTAATAGCACAAGGTTATGCACCGTTACAAGCCGCTATTTTTGGCGTGTATTTACACGGTAAAACCGCTGACATTGCAGTAACAGATACAGGGTATCAGAGTTTTATTGCCAGTGATGCTATTGATTATGTAGCAGAAGCCTATATTGATTTGTTTACGCAACCAAAACAAGAAACTCCCAAAGAGGAGGAAGGTGAAGAGAAGGTTTAAAAAAACATATTTTTCTATAACAAAAACACCTTATAAACTCTTAGTTTATAAGGTGTTTTTGTTATAGAAAGCAACAATTCCTTCCCTTAGGGAAGGTTAGGATGGGCTTAAATATTTCTTCTCCATATAAAACGTACCAAAAGGTATAATGGAGCACAATAAAACAATAGCAACTGTTTTTGCTTTCCATTTTAACTCAAAAGTGACCATTATGGTTAAAAATACATAGAGCACAAATAAGATACCGTGCCCCATACCAACAGGTCTAACATATTCAGGCATATCAAACATATATTTTAAGGGCATTGCCACAAAAAATAAGAGTAATAAGGAGATACCCTCTAAAAAACTAATTCCTTTAAAAATTTTAACTAACATGAGTGTTGATTTATAATTGTATACTATAATTTATGGTACTAATTTTGTTTAATATAACCTCTGGGTTATATTAAAATTGGGCTATCGTCCTACTATTTAGTTTACAATGCTAAAAATAGCATATCCGTAGACTGCAAAACGTAAAAAACGAAATAGACCAAATAACAACACGCCTTTTAGCGGATATTTAATCATTCCTGCTGTTAAGCATGTAATAGCAAAAGGTATGGGTAACAGTGCGCCTACAACAATTAAAAAACCTCCCCATTTACTGGTGTGTTTGAGTTGTTTCGCCATTTTTGTTTCTAAATAATTTTTAACGGCATCAATTTGTAAAGACGCTTTTCCTAAAAAGAAAGCCGTAATACCACCTAAGTAAGATAATGTGGTTAATATTGCCAACATTGTAATTGGTGATGCTGTTTTTTTTGTCCAAGCAATAAAAATTTCTGGAGGTACTAAGCCTAAAATAGTTTCCGAAGCAAAAAATGTAGCTAAAATACCAAGAGTAGAAAAGTTTTCAGTAATTTTTTGTAGACCATCATTAATATTATATACATAGGTATTAAATAATAATAATACCACTACAAACCCTATAATAGGTAGGATTGACTTTTTTAAACTCATACGTAAAAAATCATAAAACCCTGTATATTGGTAATATTGATGCAATAATTGCAATTTTGATTTTTTATTAATTTTTAAAGTAGCCTTCATTTTTTTAGCGGTAAATAAATTTGGGAAAGCAAATATATAATCTGTTGCGGTAGTAACCAAAAATATGTTATGAATTAACCTTAAAATATCGTTAAATATGACAATAAACTTTCTCACCTCAAGAAAAAGAGGTGTTAGCCTTTATTTTTATTAACTTTAGGTGTAAAATATCGGAATGAGCTATCGTTCCGATATTAATAATATATTTTTCAAAAAATAAAAAATGGAAGCAACCGTTTTAGCATACGTTTTGTAAGTGTTTTTTTTAGGCAATTGCCCTATGATTAACATAATTTAAATATTAGCGGATATAAAGATTTGTGTTTTCAGTAAAAACGGTATATTTGAATAAAATTTGACAAAAATTAAAACTTAAGATAATGAAACTTTTAGAAGGTAAAACGGCAATCATTACAGGTGCCAGTAGAGGTATAGGGATGAGTATTGCAAAAACATTTGCTGAAAACGGTGCTAATGTAGCGTTTACATACAACTCATCTGAAGCACCCGCATTAGCGTTAGAAAAAGAGTTAACAGCAATGGGCGTTAAAGCAAAAGCATACCAATCTAATGCTGCTAATTTTCAAGAATCACAAGATTTAGTAGCACAGGTTACTAAAGACTTTGATAGTATAGATATTTTAATAAACAATGCAGGTATTACTAAGGATAACTTATTAATGCGCATTAGTGAAGAAGATTTTGACCGTGTAATTGAGGTAAACTTAAAGTCGGTTTTTAACATGACCAAAGCTGTACAGCGCACCATGTTAAAACAACGTAAAGGTTCTATCATTAACATGAGTTCTGTAGTTGGTGTAAAAGGTAATGCAGGTCAAACCAACTATGCCGCTTCAAAAGCAGGTATTATTGGTTTTTCTAAATCGGTTGCTTTAGAGTTAGGTTCACGTAACATCCGTTGTAACGTAATTGCTCCAGGGTTTATTGAAACTGAAATGAATCAAAAATTAGATCAAGAAACCGTACAAAAATAGCGTAATGATATTCCGTTAAAACGTGGTGGTACTCCAGAAGATGTTGCTAATGTATGTGTGTTTTTTGCCAGTGATATGAGTGCCTATGTAACAGGGCAAGTATTAAATGTTGGAGGCGGAATGTTAACTTAATCGCAGGGTGATAGCCAACTTTAACAACTATCAAAAAAAATAAAATTAAAGAATCTATGTTTCGCACCCTTTTTGGGCAGAGGAAGTCCATTAAACAGTAGTAAATTTAGTTGAACACTCAATATTCATATATCATTTTAATTGCAATACTCGCTTTGAGTATTGCAATTTTTCAATATATATATGCTACAAAAAAGCGTACCAAAAAACAGTACGTATTTACAGTATTACGGTTTTTGTCGTTGTTTTTATTGGGTTTTTTACTTTTAAATCCTAAATTTAATCAAAAAACACAACGTTTAATTAAACCTAATTTGGTGGTTGCTATTGACAATAGTAACTCCATTAAAAAGCTACATCAAAATAAAAATGCTATTCAGTTTTTAAAAGCATTAAAAGCATCTACATTATCTAATAAATTTAATATTGAATATTATCATTTTGGAAAGCAATTTAATACCCTAGATTCGTTAAATTTTACGGCTACTCAAACCAATATTGCTAACGTATTTAGTAGTTTAAAAGAAGTATATAAAAATACTGTTGCACCTACTATTTTATTAACAGACGGTAACCAAACTTTTGGAGCCGATTATGTGGTGAGCTCATTAACCTATAACCAACCTATTTATCCAGTAGTATTAGGAGATTCAATTTTAAAAACCGATTTAAAAATTAGCCACATACAGCACAATAAATATGCCTTTTTAGGTAACGAGTTCCCTATAGAAATCACTTTAAATTACATGGGTCAATCTGCTATAAATCAAAATATTACTATTTTTAAGAGAGGACGAAAAGTGTTTTCTAAAAAAATATTTTTCTCTAAAAATAACAGCACACAAGTCGTCCAATTTAACTTAAAAGCAACCCGTGTAGGTAAACAATATTATACTGCAAAAATTGGCGTATTACCTACCGAAGAAAATACGATAAATAACACTCAAAAATTTAGTGTTTCGGTAATTGATGAACGCACAAAAGCATTGCTTATTTCAGCTATTTTACACCCTGATTTAGGAGCGCTTAAAAAAGCAATTGAAACCAATAAACAGCGCAAAGTAACCATCGTAAAACCAACCGATGTTTTTGATATAAATAACTACCAAATGGTTATTGTTTATCAGCCCAATACTACATTTAAAACCGTTTTTGAAAAACTAAAACAACTGCAAAAAAACTATTTAACCGTAACTGGTTTACATACCAATTGGACATTTTTAAATTCCGTATCAACACAGTATAAACGCAGTGTAATAGAGGAAAAGCAAGAGTATTTTGCACATACCAACACCAGTTTTAATTTGTTTCAATATGATGCTTTAAACTTTAGTTCCTTTCCGCCTTTAAAAGGTTTTTATGGTGATTTGGAGTTTAAAAACAACACCAATACGGTATTGTATCAGCAAATAAATAAGGTAACTACTCAAGTGCCATTACTCACGTTTTTTGAAGAAGGTAATAGGCGAGAAGCGTTATTAATAGGTGAAGGAATTTGGAAATGGCGAGCAAAAAGCTTCCGCAACCAAAAAAACTTTCAAAACTTTGATGCTTTTATAGGTAAAACCATACAGTTTTTAGCGTCTAATACTAAAAAACAGCGATTGGTAGTTGATGTGAATTCTGAATTTTATTTAGGGGAAAGCCACATTGATGCACAATATTTTGATAAAAATTATCAATTTGACGCCAACAAACAATTGCATTGTAAACTTATCAATACAAAAACAAAAACCATTCAAAACTTTGATTTTTCCAATACTAATAATGGTTATGCCTTAAATTTGAGCGGTTTAAAAGCAGGGATATACCAATATAATGTATCTGTTTTGGGTGCTAAAATGAGCAAAAAAGGAAGTTTTGAGGTTTTAGAATTTAATATAGAAGCACAATTTTTGAATGCCGATGTAACAAAACTACGTCAGTTGGCTACTAATACTACAAATAAGTTGTATTTTAGTACCGATTATAAAACACTAATTAATGATTTAAAAAACAATGAACAATATAAGTCCGTTCAAAAAGAAGAAATCACACAGCAATCTTTAATTGATTGGCAGTACCTTTTAGGAATTCTACTACTATTATTAGCAATAGAGTGGTTTTTACGTAAATACAACGGGTTATTATAAGGAGCCGAGAACCTGCTTTCCGCTGTATCTTTTTTTGTATTTGCGTCCTGAAATTTCGGGATTGTTTTCTGTGGCAATTTTTATACAATTAGAGATTACTTCACTCCGTTCATAAAGGGTGGTATATTTGCTAAAAAAAGGATGCCGCATCAATCAGGGCTAAAAAAATAAAAACTTAAAAATAAAATAATAAATAAATTAACTAAATAAAAGAAAAATAAGATGGACAAATTACCAAAAGCAGGATTACCGCTAATATTTTTAGCTGTTATAGGGATAATAATGATTATGAAAACCGCAGTAACTATTGATGCTGGAGAGGGAGGTGTACTTTGGGAACGCTTTAATGGCGGTGTAGTAACCAATCAACCACCATTACAAGAAGGGTTTCATATTATAGCCCCTTGGAACAAGGTTTATATTTACAATATGCGTCAGCAAAATCAGTTTCAGCAAGATATGGAAGTATTGTCGTCAAACGGATTAGAAATAAAATTAGATTTATCTATTTTATACATGCCAAATTCAGCTGAATTAGGGCTATTACATAAAACAAAAGGTAAAGATTATTTAGATGTTGTAATTATCCCAGAAGTACGTTCCGCAGCACGTAGTGTAGTAGGTCGTTACACTCCAGAACAATTATATTCAAGTAAACGTGATGTAATTCAAAAAGAAATTTTTGAAGAAGTAGTTAAAAAAGTAAATACACAACATGTTATCATTAATGATATTTTAGTAAGAGATGTTACTTTACCAAGAACTATAAAAGATGCAATTGAGCGTAAATTAAAGCAAGAGCAAGAGTCTTTAGAATATGAATTTCGTTTAGTAACAGCTGCAAAAGAAGCTGAAAAACAAATTATTGAAGCAAAAGGTAAAGCAGATGCAAATAAAATATTAAGCGCTTCATTAACAGATAAAATATTACAAGATAAAGGTATTGAAGCAACTTTAAAGTTATCACAATCACCAAACAGTAAAGTGGTGTTAATTGGTGCTGGTAAAAGCGGAATGCCAATTATTTTAGGAAATTAATAATAGTGCAGCGATAGCCAAATAAAGAAGCTTTCACTGTTAAGAACATCCAAAAAATAATAAAATTGAAGATGGATTCCTCGTACCCTTGGGGCGAGGAATTTTATTTCCCAAATTAAAAAAAAACATACAAATGTCAGACGATAAAAAAATAATATTTTCCATGAATAAAGTTTCCAAAACCTATTCAGGTTCTGGGAAACAAGTATTAAAAGATATCTATTTAAGTTTCTATTACGGAGCAAAAATTGGTGTTTTAGGTTTAAATGGTTCAGGTAAATCTACCTTACTAAAAATTATTGCAGGTATTGAGAAAAATTACCAAGGTGATGTTACTTTTTCGCAAGATTATACAACAGGTTTTTTAGAGCAAGAACCACAATTAGACGAAACAAAAACTGTAATGGATATTGTAAAAGAAGGTGTAGCAGATACTGTTGCTATACTGGATGAGTACAATAAAATTAACGATATGTTTGGGTTGGAAGAAGTGTATTCTGATCCTGATAAAATGGAAAAACTAATGAATCAACAAGCTGTTTTACAAGATAAAATAGACGCTTGTGGCGCTTGGGAGTTAGACACCAAGTTAGAAATAGCAATGGATGCCTTACGTACACCACCAGGAGATACACCAATAAATGTGTTATCAGGAGGTGAGCGCCGTCGTGTAGCCTTATGCCGTTTGTTATTACAAGAACCTGATGTATTACTATTAGATGAGCCTACCAATCACTTGGATGCCGAATCAGTTCACTGGTTAGAGCATCACTTAGCGCAATATAAAGGAACGGTTATAGCCG
>CAZSQD010000104.1:0-8332 GCA_964608925.1 uncultured Kordia sp. | reverse complement strand
GTTAATTCTGAGGGATTACAGGACTTTCAGGAAACAGATGAGTGGCCGGAATGATTTTTCTGAATTTTGTTTTTTCCCGTGTATTGGTGATCGGTACACCCAGAATGTAACTGTAATGCCGGAATATTTTTATCAGGATCTAAAAGAATCGCTAATAATTTCTTTCCTTTTTGTTATTTTAATTCTAGTCATAAAAAACAATTTGTAGATGTAGGTTTTTGGAAAGGAAACAAAATAACAATTCATCAAGAGTATTTGGTAACCGAAAATAGAAAAATGATGGCTTCTTTACGCTATAAAACCTTAGAAAATATAGATGAACTAATTTTAGTTGAGGTGTTGCAAATGGCTATTAAGTTGTATCAATAAAAAATGCTTCAAAATTATTTGAAGCATTTTTTATAAATTTTAGAGCGTAATTATTTTTGTTTATGAAACAATTGAAAAACGTATCCAAAAGTAATATTATGTTGTAAAAACCAAAAGCTTTGTGTAGCAGTATCGCCATCAGCAGTAGTTTTAATCCATGGCATATTTATATAACCTCCTTTAATTTCAGTATTAATTTGAAAATGTTTAAAAAGAACAAGGTTTATACCTCCAGTAAGGTTAATTCCGTAACCTGACCAATGAAACTCATCATTGCGGGGTTTGCCTATTATTGTAGCGTTAGTTTTAGGATACAACCCACCTGCACCAATACCTTCAAAAATATTTATTTTTAGTTTGTTGGGGTTTATGTTTAAGTGTTTTCCAATATCATCTATACGAGCTACTTCAGCAAAAATGTAATTTAACCCGTCAGTATGTTCAAATTCAAAATCAATAAAATCACCTTCTGCATCTTTTTCGCCATTTAACAGGAAATTTACATTGTTATAAGTTCCGTTGTAAGCAGTATTACCTTCGTTGTCTGCTAAATCAAGATAGCCATCAATAGTTACTATTTGTGGCTGACGTACTACATATTTCATGTGATCCAAACCAAGTGAAACTATATAATTGTTTTTAAAATAGTATCCCATTTTAAAATTAGTTTGTGGTATGGTAGCGCGTTTAGGATTAATATAATCAATATGCCAACCTTTGGGTTTATCTTCTGATTTTACGTCATATAAAGTAAAATCATAATTATCTCCTTTAAAGTGAATATCAGAATTAGAGAAAAAACCTCTATTTCCACCCCAATTTACAAAAAACTTTCCTTTGTTTAATGTGGTAGTTGTGGTATCCGTATTTTCGGTTTCTTGAGCTATTGATAGTAATGATAAGCTAATTAACAATAGTGTAATGTGTGCTTTAAAATTCATGAATATGCGTATTATAATTGTGTAATTGTTTTTCTAATTTTTACTAAATTGGTTAACAAACCTTCTAAATGATCTAAATGCAACATGTTAGCACCATCACTTTTTGCATTTGCAGGGTCAAAATGGGTTTCAATAAACAAACCATCAACATTATTTACAATACCTGCACGCGCAATAGTTTCAATCATATCTGGTCTACCACCAGTAACGCCACTGTTTTGATTGGGTTGTTGTAGGGAATGGGTAACATCTAAAACCGTAGGAGCAAATTGTCGCATGGTTGGAATACCTCTAAAATCAACAATCATATCTTGGTAGCCAAACATAGTACCTCTATCAGTAATCCAAGCTTTATTACTACCGGCATCTTTTACTTTTTGTACGGCATGTTGCATAGCTTCAGGACTCATAAATTGCCCTTTTTTTAAGTTGACTACTTTTCCTGTTTTTGCAGCAGCCACCACTAAATCGGTTTGGCGTACTAAAAAGGCAGGTATTTGTAAAACATCTACATATTGGGCAGCAATAGCCGCTTCAGATGCTTCATGAATATCGGTTACTGTAGGTACATTAAATGTTTCAGAAACTTTACGCAATATTTTTAGTGCTTTTTCATTTCCAATACCAGTAAAACTATCAATACGACTTCGGTTTGCTTTTTTGTAACTTCCTTTAAAAATAAAAGGTATTTCCAATTTATCGGTAATAGTAATAATTTTTTCAGCAATACGCATTGCCATATCTTCACTTTCAATAGCACAAGGACCTGCTAATAAAAAGAAGTTATTAGTATTGGCATGCTTAATGTTAGGAATGGATTGTAAAGTAGTCATAATTTGTAATTTTTTGCAAAGATAAAGGTTATCAAGCTTATATCCATGATAAAAATCAGTATAATGATTGGTATTGAATAAAAAGATGTACCTTTGCGCCCTTAAAATAGATAATTATAGTTATGGCTAAAGTAAAAAATATTGCAATTATTGCACACGTAGATCATGGTAAAACAACCTTGGTTGATAAAATTATGTTTCACTGTCAGTTGTTTAGAGAAAATCAAAACAAAGGTGATTTAATCTTAGATAGTAACGATTTAGAGCGTGAACGTGGTATAACTATTACCTCTAAAAATGTATCTGTAGTTTATAAAGGTACAAAAATTAATATTATTGATACTCCTGGGCATGCCGATTTTGGTGGTGAGGTTGAGCGTGTATTAAATATGGCAGATGGTGTACTTTTATTAGTAGATGCTTTTGAAGGCCCAATGCCTCAAACGCGTTTTGTATTACAAAAAGCACTTGATTTAGGTTTAAAACCTTGTGTAGTAATTAATAAAGTAGATAAAGAAAATTGTACGCCAGAAGAAGTACATGAAAAAGTATTTGACTTAATGTTTGAGTTAGGTGCAGAAGAATGGCAAATGGATTTCCCTACCGTATACGGTTCAGCTAAAAATAACTGGATGAGTGATGATTGGGAAAATGAAACGAAAAATGTAGAGCCATTATTAGATATGGTTTTAGAGCATGTTCCTACTTTTGAACCAACAGAAGGGAATACGCAAATGTTAATAACATCATTAGATTTTTCAAACTTTACAGGTCGTATTGCAATTGGTCGTTTAACTCGTGGTACTTTAACAGAAGGAATGCGCGTATCACTTTGTAAAAGAGATGGTAGTTTCGTGAAAACTAAAATTAAAGAATTATTTGTCTTTGAAGGTTTAGGTCGTGTAAGAGTTACTGAAGTAAAAACAGGAGATATTTGTGCAATTATAGGTTTAGAAGGTTTTGAAATTGGTGATACTATTGGAGATATTGAAGAGCCAGAAGCATTACCTACAATTGCTATTGATGAGCCTACAATGAGTATGTTATTTACCATTAATGATTCTCCTTTCTTTGGACAAGATGGTAAATATGTAACATCTCGTCATATTAAAGATAGATTATATAAAGAATTAGAAAAAAACTTAGCATTACGTGTTAATGAAACAGGTACTGCAGATAAATTCTTAGTATTTGGTCGTGGAGTATTGCATTTATCTGTATTGATAGAAACAATGCGTCGTGAAGGATATGAAATGCAAATTGGACAGCCACAAGTTATTATCAAAGAAATTGATGGTAAAAAATGTGAGCCAATTGAAGAGTTAACTATTGATTTGCCAGAAAATGTATCAGGTAAAGCAGTAGAAATGGTTTCGATACGTAAAGGTGAAATGACATCTATGGTAGCTAAAGGTGATCGTATGATTTGTGAATTTTTGATTCCTTCTAGAGGAATTATCGGAATGCGTAACCAATTATTGACAGCTACAGCTGGTGAGGCAATTATGTCACATCGTTTCTTAGAATACCAACCAATGAGAGGTGCTATTCCTGAGCGTTTAAATGGATCTTTAATTTCTATGGAAAGAGGAAAATCTATTCCTTATTCTATAGATAAATTACAAGATAGAGGTCGTTTCTTCGTTGATGCTGGTGAAGATATTTATGAAGGTCAAGTTATTGGAGAAAATTCTCGTAGAGATGATATGACAGTAAATATTACTAAAACTAAAAAACAATCTAACGTACGTTCTTCTGGAGCAGATGATAAAGCGAAAATTGTTCCGGCAATTAAATTTTCTTTAGAGGAAGCTTTAGAGTTTATTCAAAAAGATGAATACGTTGAGGTGACACCAAAATTCTTACGTTTACGTAAAATACATTTAAAGGAAAGCGATAGAAAACGTAATCCAATTAAATAGTAGGTTATTTTTTTAAAGATATAAAAATACCATTACAGTTTTGTAATGGTATTTTTTTTGTACTATTACCACAGTTTTACTTAAATAACAGGGTGATAGCCAAAAGGAATTATAACCAAGAAAGAATATATTAAAGAGTAATACCTTTCACTCTTAGGGGTGAGTAAATTTAATAAAATAAAAAATGGAATTAACTACAGTAGAAGTAATAGGCTATTTAGCCTCACTAGGCGTATTAGCCTCATTTATGTTTAAAAACATGCGTAAGCTGAGAATAGTGAATACTATAGGGTGTATCCTATTTATTATGTATGGTTTACAAATGCCAACCTTACGTATTGGTTTACCTATTATAATTACCAATGCAGCAATTGTATGTTTAAATATTTATTATCTTTTTATAGCAAAGGATAAATAGTATTACTTAAAAAGTGCAACCGATTTACTGTAGGATGTACCATTAGCGGTAATACGATAAATGTATTGCCCTCTTGCTACATGATTGGGATTTAAATTCACTTCATATTTACCTGTTAAAAAATGTTCATGGTGTAAAATACCTAAATTTTGCCCTAACATATTAATGAGTTCTACTTTTACGGTTGTGGCATTTGGCACCGTAAAAGACACATATACACTATCATCTTTATATATTGGTTGATGGGTAAATACATTTCCATAATCAATAGGAGTGGTGTTGCCATTACATAAAATTCCTAAATCAGATCTGTTATAAGTGTTTAATAAAGCATTGTCAACTACAGCGCTATCAATACATAGCCAATCTTCTAATATAGAGGCATATACATCTCTAAAATCCGTAGTAAAATCAAGATTTCCATTAGTATCAAAATTATCTAAGTCAGGATGATTACCTACAAAACCGTTACCATTTAATCCTTCGCCAAATAATAGCATAGGTGCAGCCGCTCCGTGATCAGTACCACTTGATGCATTTTCTTCAGGTCTTCTTCCAAATTCAGAAATAGTCATGGTTAAAACATCACTATCTTTATTTCCTGAAGCTAAATCAGCATAAAAATTAGAAATAGCTGTGGTTAAATTACCCATTAATTCTTGGTGCTTATCAGGTTGATTGGCATGTGTGTCAAAACCATCCAAAGTAATCATATAAATTTTAGTACCTAAATTTCCTTTTATTAAACGTGCCACAATTGCTAATTGTTCTGCAATATCATTAGCATTGTAATTACTGGTATTGGTTGATGCTTGATAGGCGGTATGTATTACACTTGCATAAGTATAGGTAGAGTTGGTTACACTTCTCATAAAGCCTAATTGATCTCCATAATCACATGGAGGGAGATTTTGCATGTCATAAGCTGTACCATTTTGTGCTATTTGTGCTAATTGATCAGGATTAGCTACAGAAAATGCATAACTATTTTCTTCACCATTAAATAATAAATTACTCAAACTACCAATTTGTATAGCTGGTGGAATTTCTGGAGTGTTTACTAAATAATCAGGATATAATTCTTCAAAATATCTTCCTAAAACTCCTGTTTGTAGCGGACTTCCATTATCTGCTGCAGAAGACCATAAATCAGCCGAACTAAAGTGTGATAAGTTTTGATTGGGATACCCTACGCCATGTACTACTTTCATTTTACCATCTCCCCAAAAGGCTTCAAGCGGATTCATGTAATTAGGCATGCTAAACTCGTCATTTAAAGCAAAAGAATCAGCAGCATCTATTTTTAAATTGGGACGTAAATTAGCATAAGTTCCAAAGTCATACGTAGGTATTATGGTATTTAAACCATCATTACCACCTTTTAATCTTACAATAACTAAAACCCTATCATTTTCGGTTTGACTTAAAGCTAAATTTAGTGGTGTAGCAGTGGCTGCATGTACAGGTATTTTGCCCAAAACTAATGAGCCAACACTTGCTAAACCAAGTGCTTGTAAAAAGGAACGCCTATTCCAAACGGCATGTTCATTGTCATGTTGGGTGGTGTTTTTGGGAGTTTTTTTTGTATGTTTAGGAGTGCACATAAGTCTTTATTTTAATTGAAATTCAGGTAGTTTACTAATATGTATTAGTAGCACTAATACTTGATAATGAGCAGTTGTCCACTGTAAATTCCAAGTTCCATCATCATAATAATTTTGAGGTACTTCATCTTTAAAAACATCAGTTGCTGTAGTATAATCCATAGCGGTTTGCAATCCGTTTGGCAGTAAATGATCTACAATAAGTTGTGTAATTGCAGCAGGATCATTATTATTTGTTCCGGCAAGGGTGGTAGCAAAATTTCTAAATTCTTCTGGTGTTGCATTCCATAAATCCCACAAATACCATTCATATAGGGTCCAACGTCCAACTAAAGTACTGGAGTTTATCCAATCATGGTTTCCTTGCCAACCTGCTACATCTATAGGATTAAAAATTTCCTGACCAATTTCGCCATTAAACCAAATTAAAGTAGGGATAAACGTGGCATCTACAGTAAAAGTAGTGGTATTTGTAAAGCTGATAAAATTATCATAAGGTGAATTGATAAGCGTACCAATTGCTTTTTGATTAAAAAAATGTTCACTTTTAAACAGCTGAAGATATACAGGTGCTAGCTCAAAGTTATTAGCTATAAAAGTGTTGGCTAATGCAATGGTTATATTGTAGTCAATTTCAGGACTTATAAAATAGGTGTATAGTTTTTCGCAAATATAGTTGGCTATTTCATTGGCTTTTTCTTGAAATAAGATATTAATAACATCATCATAATTCCAATTACCTGTTTGCCCGAAAATGGTTTTAGGTGTATTATCAAAATAATTAGTATTAAAAGTAATGGGTGCACAATATTCGGTATAACCTACATAGCCTGTTAAAGCTCTTGCTGTTTCAGTAATATCGGTTTGTGTATATCCATTATTTACGCCTAATGTAAAAAGCTCATATAATTCTCGTGCATAATTTTCATTAGGTTCCGTAGCTGTATTTTCAAACCCGTTTAAAAAAATGAGCATAGCGGGTGATATGCCTATTGTTTTTACAAAATCTTTAAAATTACCAAATGCAAATTGTTGTAGCGTTTCATAATAATTAAACATCCAGGAAGGGCACCAATAATCTTCTAACCGAGTAACAAAATGGTTGGACCAAAATAAGGTAAGCCTACCACGTGTACCTTGATTTTGCATATCATTGATAAAAGAACGGTATAACTCTTCATGTTGAATAGGTATTTCATCATCAGGATTTGCATAATCACTTTCCACCATATTTTGCCAAACAGGAGGAGTTACAGATCCTAAATTAATAGCATTATTAATTAGTGTGTCAATAAATACGGATGGTGTTTGGGCTAATGCAGTTGTAATTTGTGTGGTATTGGCATTAAACCCTAAACGTCTATACGCATGTTGTATGAGTTTTTTATTCCAAGGATTAAGTGCTGTGGGAGTAAACGGGGCTAATGTTCCAGTATTGCAAGACATAAGATGTTGTTTTATAGAGACCTGCATAAATATAGTGTTTTTTTTTGAAATAGGTTATGCTTCTGTTTATAGATTTTAATATAAGTAGGCACAGTTGTCCTATATAAGAGTGAAAATGGGATTATAACAAATAGAAAAATAGTTAAAAAGGTAGTTCATTTAATGAAACTACCTTTTGGTTGTATGAAACCCTATTTTGAAGAAATGGAAAATTTATAATCATTAACATGGGTTTATATTTGAAATAGAATACGCCCTAAGTCGTAATTAAACAGTGTATAACAAGAAAAATAGGTGCCGTAAAGATGCTGATATCCTTAAGAATAAAGTAGTTTAATTAATAAACTATAAAATAAATAACTATGAAAAACACAATCAAAACAGGAGCAATTATCTTTATATCAATTATTATCTTTAGTTGTAATAATGATGACCCTTCAAATCCAGCACCAAATGTAAATGTGTGTAATTATCAAGGGTTAACTTTTGATGACAATGCAAATAATATACACACCGTAATACCAGAAGCTGATTTAACCACAGATTTTTTTCCAAATAATAGCGGGTCAGAAATAGCGGCTGTAGAAATTTATGAAACTTCAAACGGTGGAAATCAAAATATTGTAACCTCAGCAGTAACCTTAAATGCAGTTGATACAAATGCAATATTAACAGTTAATGGAACGCCTTATACGGTAACAGTAACCTGTCAACGCGCAGGATCAGCAGTAGGAGATGAACTTCGTTTAGATGTAACTGCAAGTGGTGTTGAGGCGGAATACTGCGTAGTAATTGATAG
>CAZSQD010000103.1:0-8379 GCA_964608925.1 uncultured Kordia sp. | reverse complement strand
GATGCCTAAATACCCCATTAATCCAGCAGTAATAACTAAAGGGAGTAAGTTTGGGATTAAAGAAACAATAATCATTCTTCCTGAACGAAACATATATGCCATAAATAAGGCGATAATAACAATGGCTAAACCTAATGATAAAAATAAATTATCACGTAAATATTTGGTGCCTTTTTGAAATACTAATGCTTTACCAGTAATACTAACATTATAGCGGTCTTTAGGGAAAATTTTATTTATTTTTTGCTGCAATTGAGCTTCAATAATTTCCATTCTATCTGTAGGAATATCTTTCATGAACGTAGAAATACGGGCGTATCTGCCAGTACTATCTATAAAACTTTTCATAAAATTTATGTTTCCTGTTGCTTTTTTAGCATAAGATAGTATGAATGTTTTTTCTTGAGATGTTGGTAATTGATAATATTTAGGGTTTCCATTGTAATACGCTTGTTTAGCATATTTTACTAAACTTGCTATAGAGATAGGTTTTGAGAGTTCAGGAATATCATTAATAGCTTCTTCTAATTGATGAATGCGTTTTAGCGTAGCTAATTTCATTACTCCTTTTTTACGCTTGGTGTCAATTACAAATTCTACAGGCATAATACCATCAAATTCTTGTTCAAAAAACCGAATATCTCTAAAAAACTCGGTGTCTTTAGGCATATCTTCAATTAAACTACCCGTAACTTTTATTTGAAAAATTCCAATTAAACTTACAATTAGTAAGATTAATGAAAAACTATAGATTGCAATTTTTTTGTTTTTTACGGCATTTTCCATCCAATTTACAAAGCCATCAATCCATTTGCTGTTTAAGTGTTTTAAATGCTTTTCTTTAGGTAGCGGCATAAAACTATAAATAGTAGGGATTATGAGTAGTGATAAAATAAAGATTGAAATAATACTTAATGAAGCTACAACTCCAAACTCACTTAATAAATCACTTTTAGTTAAAATAAAGGTTGCGAAACCTGCTGCGGTGGTTAAGTTAGTCATTAAAGTAGCATTACCTACTTTGGTAATTACACGTTGTAAAGATTTAGCTTGATTACCGTGTGTTTTTACCTCACTTTGGTATTTATTAATTAAAAAGATACAATTGGGAATACCAATCACAATAATTAGTGGCGGTATTATGGCCGTTAAAACCGTAATTTCATAGCCTAACCACCCCAGGAAACCAAAGGTCCACATGACACCAATAATTACGGTAAATAAAGAAATAAATGTAGCTCTAAATGACCTAAAAAAGAAAAAGAAAAGTAAACCTGTAACCGCCAATGCAGCTAAAATAAACGAAGTAATTTCGCTAATAATAGTATTGGAATTCAAGGTTCTTATGTAGGGCATACCAGAAACTCGAACGTCTAAATTTTGAACTTTTTCAAAAGTTTTTATTTTTGGGATGATAAATTTTTCAATTAGGTACTTACGTGCAGGAGCATTTACAATGGCTTTGTTAATGTATATGGCGGTACGGAAGGTGTTAGAATCGGCATTGTATAAAAAGTGATTGTAAAACGGTAAATTGTAATACAAATCTTTTTTAATATTATTAAGTTCTTGTTGTGTAGTTACGGTATCTTTTATGAGAGGTTGTAAATCAAAGGCTCCTTTTTTATCATTACGAGTTAGTTTTTGAATATTACCTACACCTACTACTAAATCTACATTTTTATTTGTTGCTAATTCTTTTGATAGCCGATTCCAAGCATTAAATTTTTGCGGTGTAAAAAAGGAAGAGTCCTGTACGGCAATAACTACTAAGTTGCCTTCTTCTCCAAATTTATCTAAAAAATTATTGTAAGTAATGTTTACTTCGTGGTCATCTGGCAATAAATTAGCTTCTGTATACGTAAAACGCATGTATTTAAACTGCGTTGCTAAACCTGCGGTTATTGCTGCAACTATAATTAAAACCGCTACACGGTTTACTAATATAATACGAGCCATTGCTGCCCAAAAACCTACACTAAATAATTTTGCCATAATTGATAATAAGAGTGCAAAGATAAAGAAATAGTGGGAATTATGGCTGTATGTTTTAGGAATAAAAAAACGACCCAGAAGGTCGTTTTTAAAAAGGTTAAAAAGAGTTGAAAATTAGTTACACTTTCATGATTTCTATTTCTTTAGCGCTGTAAGTTGTTTCAATTTGTGTGCTAAAGGTGTCAGTAAGTTTTTGTATTTCGGCTTCTGCATTTTTTTTCATGTCCTCAGAAGCATTATCTAACTTTTTAATTTCGTTATTTGCTTCTTTACGACTGTTACGTATACCAACTTTAGCATCTTCAGTTTCTGCTTTTGCTTGTT
The DNA here is from genome assembly GCA_964608925.1 of uncultured Kordia sp. Classification (GTDB taxonomy): domain Bacteria; phylum Bacteroidota; class Bacteroidia; order Flavobacteriales; family Flavobacteriaceae. The sequence goes on along the minus strand of CAZSQD010000103.1, from coordinate 6,060 downwards.
TTGCTAACTCACGTCTTCTTTCTTCTGTTAAAGGAGGTACACTAATAATAATGCTTTCGCCATTATTCATAGGGTTAAAACCTAAGTTTGCATAGGTAATTGCTTTTTCAATTTCGGTCATTAAGTTTTTTTCCCAAGGTTGTACCGTAATAGTACGTGCATCTGGAGTTGCAATATTTGCGACTTGTGCTAAGGGAGTTGATGATCCGTAATAATCTACCATAACGGTACTTAGCATAGATGGGGTTGCTTTACCTGCTCTAATACGTAATAATTGTTTGTCTAAATGAGTTAATGCGTTTTGCATTCCTTCTTTTGCTGAATCTATAATAAAGTTTATTTCTTCCATAATTGTATGTATTTTATATTATTGTTTAGACAAAAACTAAGCCAAATATCATAAGGCAATAGCTTGAATGCTTAAATAATTTAGTTGCTTATCTTACAATTGTTCCTATTTTTTCTCCTGATACTACTTTCAATAAATTACCGCGGGTATTCATGTCAAATACTATAATTGGTAATTTATTTTCTTGACTCAAAGTAAAAGCGGTCATATCCATTACTTTTAAGCCTTTTTGTATGACTTCGTTAAAGCTGATAGATTCATATTTTACGGCATCTGGATTTTTTTCTGGGTCTTTATTGTAAATACCATCTACACGAGTACCTTTTAAAATCACATCGGCATTAATTTCTATTGCTCTTAATACTGCAGCAGAATCCGTTGTAAAATACGGATTTCCTGTACCCGAACCAAATATAACCACACGTCCTTTTTCTAAATGACGCATTGCTTTACGTTTAATATAAGGTTCTGCCATGGCTTCAATTTTAATTGCCGTTTGCAAACGGGTTTGCACACCAGCATCTTCCAAAGCACTTTGTAAAGCTAAACCGTTAATTACGGTAGCCAACATACCCATATAATCTCCTTGAACTCTATCCATACCATTGCTGGCACCTGCAACACCTCTAAAAATGTTTCCACCACCAATTACTATGGCAATTTCAAGACCTTTGTCTACTAATACTTTAATGTCCTCAGCATATTCTGCTAAACGTTTTGGGTCAATACCATATTGTCTTTCGCCCATTAGCGATTCGCCAGATAGTTTTAAAAGTATTCTTTTGTATTTCATGGTGTTGTTTTGTTTATGCAAATATAAAATTATCTATTTAGAAAAAAGAATAAAGACCCAAGAATAAAGACCTTTTTTTATTTAAAAAATAAAGACTTGTTTGTAATTCAATAAATAATTTTGAAACAAATTATGTAAAGCGTAAAAATTAAAACACACTTTGTTTTTATAGCTGTTGTTCCACAACTTTTTATTGGCTGTCGTCCCACGACTAAAAGTCAAAATAAGTGTTGAATAAATCTGTTCTAAATCCGAAATTAATCCATGTAGTGTTTTCTTCAAAATTTGCAGGAGCGGTTTCTGGAGAAAACTTACGTTGTGTAATGTTTACATACGCTTTTAAATTGGTTGCTGGGTTTACCAAATAGCCCAACTGTATATCAGCTATAAATACGTTTGTTTTGTTACCTTGAAGTAGTAAAATATTATTGTCTGATGGGCGGTTATCATTATTTATATAAATATCACCACCATAACTTACGCCATCACCAGTATCTAAACCGCGTTGGCCATAAATTAATTTTGCCATACCGTACCAGCGTTTTTTGTTGTAATGTGCAATAGCAATCAACTCTTTAAAATTGGCGCCCCATAAGTGTGCCATGGATTGATTGTTGTGTCCGTAATTAAGCAATAACTCATCGTGCGAATAGGTGTAAGGGCGTACTTGATTATACTCTGCTTGCACCATTAAATTTTTCACTTTAAAAGCATTGTAATACTTTGCTCCAATTTGATAACCGAGTTTGTTTTTCCAACTTTTATTGCTTCCAAAAATGTCTTTGGTAGAAAACTCATCAATAATAAATTGTCCGTATGCGTTAATGTTTTTCTTAATTTTATATTTTCCGCTTAAACCAATAAGTGCATTACCTGCTCTTGATCCTGTAGAAAACTCGATGGCTCTATAAAATATAATTGGATTCAAATAATTAACATCAAAACCACGGTTATTATTGTCTGCCCATAAAACCGATTCAAAAAAACCGATGTTTAATTTTTTAGAAATATTATAGCTTAAAAAATGTGTTGCCATATACTTACTTCCAAAAGCACCATCAACGGTAGCGGAATTTCTAACATCTTTTAACCACATCCATGTATTGGTGTATTTTATTTTCCAGAAACTGGTGTTTAATTTTAAATAGGGGTGAGGGCTTGCAACATCACTAATAAATAAGGAGCGGTACCCATCACCTATAAAATTTTTACCATGACCAAATTGTGCATTAAACATTTTACTACCACGGTAACTAATGTACCCTTCTGCAATTGGATAATCAAAAGCATCTGTTTTGTGTTCTTTAGCAATACCTCTTCCAGGTATAATACCTGGATTTCCGCCTGCAGGTGCTATACTGCGTGCATAGTCATTTACATAATCAGCAAATTGTCCTTGGCTTTCAAAAATAGAGGTAGAAAAATTTATTTTTTTACCCAAACCACCTTGTATGTTTACGGCTCGGGTATTGTTGTAGGTTTTAGAGAGGTTACTTTGTAGGTCTTTCCCCAATTGTAAATCCGTAACAACATCCGCAGTAAACCAATAATCTTTCCCTTCAAAAGCAATTAAATGTTCATTGAAAAATTTATTACCTAACCACGTTTTTTTCTCTTTTTGTAAAGCGATTAAATTGGTTTCAAAATCGTAATATTTAGAAACATTAGCATAGTTATATGGTTTTACGGCAGTGTGTGAGTTACTACCTAAAACATTCATATTATAATCAAACTTTGCATAGTTTTGATGTGAAAACGGAATGTTTAATCCGCTTTTGTATTTTAATAAACCTGCGCCGCCTAAATTGATGATACTGTCATACTCTAGTGCAGCAGCTTTTAATTTATTTTTCGGTTTAGGTGTTTCTTTAGCGTCTGTTTTGGGCTGAACCATCTCTAAGGAAGGTATCAATATTTGCATAGCATATTGTGTGTACACTTTTTTTCCATTGGAAGTTGCAGGAGTAATTATAGGAAATTTTGCAAAAGTATTTTTAGTTTCTTCTTGTAACTCAATATATGTGGCATTAGCAAACAACACTTTAAATTCTCCAGCTTGAGTTACTTCAAATAATACATTCATGCTGCCCTTGTATTCATCTTTTTTGATGATTTCAGGCATATTAAAATTGTTTTTAAACACGTTTTGCACTTGCTCATTAAAACACTTAGGAAGTGTGGTAATAGTAGTGTTCTCACAATTTGGAAAAACAGGGTATTTTTCATGATTGCTATTTATTTGTGCTTGTGTAAATAAACTGAAACAAAATGCTAAAAGGATGATGTGATTTTTCACGTATTGTGGTTTTCAATATTAAGTAGCTAAAATACAATAAATACTGATTGTGGCAATAAAAAAACCAAGCTCACTAATTATATGAATTAGTGAGCTTGGTTACGCTACTGAATTTAGTTTTATTCTACTTCAAAAATAATAGGTTGTGAAAAAGAAACAGGTACTTTTTTATACCCTTGCTTTGCAGGTTTCATTTTAGGTAAACTTTGTACTGCTTTTATAGCTGCTTTTTGCAAAGCAGGATGTGGTGCACGTGCTTTAACATCTACAATTTCTCCTTTAGTGTTGATGGTAAATATCACCATTATTTTTTGTCTACCTGTTAGCCCATTATCTGCGGCAATATCACTATCAAATTTTCTACTAATGTGTTTGGCTATTTTTTTATTTAAACACATCATCTTTTCTTTTTTGGTTTTTAATTTTTCACAACCAGGAAAAGTAGGTAATATTTGCACAAAATTTACTGGTATTACAACATCATCAGGTATGTTAGTTACTTGAATGTTATCAATTGCAGGTGCTTTTGAGAGTACAACGGGTTTGTCTATAAACGGTAAAACTTCTGGTGTGGTATCACTATTATCTATTTGCTTGAATGTTGTACTTGGTTTTTGACGCTTAGGTTGTACTTTTTTTATAGGTTCAACTTTTGGCTGTTCAATAACATAGTTAAACGGTTTTTTAAATTCTTCTGGCATTTCCGTAATAGCGTATGTTTTGGTATAATCTTTCTTTTCAAACTGCATTTGGAACAATCCGAATACCATAAATAAGACAACAATAAGTCCGATTTGAAAATGTAAACTACTGTTGTTTTTTAAGTTTGCTTGTTGTTTTTTTTCTCGCATTGAAAGTTTTTGCTGTTGCACATTGACTTTCTGGTTTTGGTTTGCTTTCATAATTAAATGGTTTTAGGTTGTTAAATAATTAAATAAGATTTATATACAAGAACAATAGTCAATGTAGCGTATTGATTTTGTAAATGTTAAAGAAATCTTAAAGTGAAATTTATATAACACAACAAGCATACCAAAAAAAAATCCCGAGCAATTTGCTCGGGATTTTGAATAGTGGGGCGATAGCCCTATGATTTAATTCCCCAATGTTTTCTTATTAAGTAATAAGTAGAAACTTAATAGCGAGCCTTCTTAAGGCTAGGGAATTTATTTTATAAAATGTCGATTATCGACTTAGTCTTCTACTTGAAAAATAATGGGTAATGAGTATGGTACACCTACTGCTTTACCACGTTGTTTACCGGGTTGAAATTTAGGCAGTGATTTAATTACTCTTTCTGCTTCTTTTTTCAAAGCTGGATGTGGTGCTCTTGCGCGTACGCCAACAATATCACCTCTTTTATCAATTTTAAACATCACCAATATTTTTTGGCGGCCTGTTAATCCTAAATCTGCAGCTAAATCCGTATTGAATTTTTTATTTACAAATTTTTTAATTTTTTCCGACATACATTTTTTACGCTCGTTGTTGTTTTTTTTACGCTCACAACCAGGAAAAACAGGTACGTTTTCAATTACAGAAAAAGGCACATCAACATCCTCTTCTACTTCTTCAACCTCTACTTCTTCAACTTCCACAATTTCTTCTGCTTCATCTGTTTCAGTAGACTCTATTACGGTTTCTTCAATTTCCACTTCATCTTCTACTACTTCAATAACTTCTGGAGCTGCTGGTGGTGGCGGTGGTGGCGGTGGAGTTTGCTGAATATCTGTTAAAGGGATATCTTCATCATCCAAATCACCCATGTCTAACTGGGCAATATCATAATTTGTTTTATCATAGGTTCTGTGATTAATCCCTAAATAAGTGATTAACATAACAGCTGCAAAACCTAATGCAAAGTAAAATGCACTATTTCTTTTAAGGTCTGCTTTCGGATTTTTCTTTAATTCCATTGTTGTTTGGTTTTAACTTGTGGCTAAAGTAACTAATTATTCACTAAAAATGAAATTATTTTTTCAAATTTAATATATTCCTTTATTTTTTGTAGCTTTAATAGTGAATTGTAGCATATTGAAAGGCGTTGTTTTTAATAATGATAGTAAAAAAGGTACTCTTTATTTTGTAAAATATGTTTTATAAATATGTTTGTTCTCCTTAATTGTAAGGAAATCGTTGAATGTCAATTGTAGGGTCTAAAGGTGTTTTGTGTTCAATATAATCAAACAGTTGTTTACTAACTGTAGGAGCTGCTATTACACCACGTGTTCCTAATCCATTTAATATATAGGTGTTTTTATGTGTAGGATGCTGTCCTAAAAGCGGTCTGCGGTCTTTTACGGTAGGTCTGATCCCTGCTAATTGTTGTACTACGGTATATGGGCAAGTAATAAATTTATTTAATTTTCGTATCAATTCTTCTTTTCCATTTAGGGTTGCGTCCCAGGTTTCATCAGTCCAATTATAAGTTGCACCTACTAAATATTGATTTATAGTACCTGTTGGCACTATAAATACGCCTGATTTTACAATAGAAGTTAAATTTAAGTTTTTGGCTTCTATTGTTATCGTTTCTCCTTTTGATGGTTTTAAAGGGAGGTAGTTAAATAACGGATTGTCCTTCATTCCGAAACCTTCACAAAATACAATATTTTTTGCAGT
>CAZSQD010000102.1:0-8382 GCA_964608925.1 uncultured Kordia sp. | reverse complement strand
GAACACGGTCCACATGGTCCTTGAGCGCCCATTTCCCAAAAATTATCGGCTTTATTACCTAATAAAATACGATCTTCAGCAATGTACTTTTTCCAAATATTTTCAGCATCGGTATCACGTTTTAAACCATCTTTTTCATCGCCTTCAAAAATGGTAACGTATAAAATATCTTTATTAATTTTATAAACTTCGGTTAGTAATTCCCATGCCCATGCAATAGCTTCTTCTTTAAAATAATCGCCAAAACTCCAGTTTCCTAACATTTCAAACATGGTATGGTGATAAGTATCCTTACCAACTTCTTCTAAATCATTATGTTTTCCAGAAACTCGTAAACATTTTTGAGAATCGGTAATACGAGCATCAGTTATTTTTTTCTGCCCTAAAAAGTATTCCTTAAACGGTACCATGCCTGCGTTAACAAACATTAAAGTAGGGTCGTTTTTTAATACCATAGGTGATGCAGGTACTATTTTATGTTGTTTTTCTTTGTAAAAATTTAAAAACTGAGCTCTTACGTCTTGAGATTTCATTTTGATATGCTATTTAAAAATTGAGCAATGTGCAAACAATTTTCTATATTTGTATTTCGTTGTTATTTAAATACAAAAGTAGCACATTTTAACTTATGGCTAAAGAAAAATTTTATTACGATTCTGACACGCTTTCATATCGGAAAGTAGCGCGCAAAAAAAGTAGAGTATTCACCTATTTTATGTTGTTTTTTTCGGCTGCAGCATTGTTTGGTTTTTTTAGTTATATAGTGATTTCAAATTATATTGATTCTCCTAAGGAAAAAGCTTTGATGCGAGAAAACGAAAATTTAAAGTACCGTTATGAGTATTTAAATAAACGAATATCATTAGCGGAAGAGGTAATGCAAAATATTGCTGATAGAGATGAAAATATTTATCGGGTACATTTTGAAGCCAATTCAATAAGTGCAGCTCAACGTAAAGCAGGATTTGGAGGTGTAAATAGATATAAAAATTTAGAAGGTTTTGAAAATTCAGAACTTATAGCAGCTACTTCAAAACAGGTAGACAAGTTGCTTAAAGAAATTGAGGTACAAAGTAGATCACTTGACGAAATTGAAAAATTAGCCAAAAATAAAGAAGCATTATTAACTGCAATACCAGCAATACAACCGGTTCAAAACAAAGACTTAAAACGCGTTGCTTCTGGTTATGGTATGCGTATGCACCCGATATTAAAAAGAAGAAAAATGCATAATGGTATGGATTTTACTGCAAAAACAGGAACACCAATTTATGCAACGGGTGATGGTGTAGTTGCTAAAGCAAGTAGAGGTACTGGTTTTGGGAATGTGGTTTATATTGATCATGGATTTGGATATCAAACACGCTATGCACACATGAGCAAGTTTAATACTAAAAAGGGGCGTAAAGTAAAACGAGGTGATATTATAGGTTATGTAGGTAATACTGGTTTGTCATCTGGCCCACACTTGCATTATGAAGTACATAAAAATGGAAAAGCCATTAACCCTGTAAATTTTTATCATGGTGATTTATCTCCAGAAGAATATGCAATTATGCTTGAAAAGGCATCAGCAGAAAATCAATCTTTTGACTAATGTATATAGATTTACCAGAAAAAAGATATTATAAAATAGGCGAAGTAGCTAAGGCATTTCATGTAAACACATCATTGATACGTTTTTGGGAAAAAGAATTTGATGTATTAAAGCCTAAAAAAAATGCAAAAGGCGATCGTAAATTCACTCCTGAAGATGTTAAAAACCTCCAGCTCATTTATTATTTAGTAAAAGACAAGGGGTTTACTTTAGACGGTGCAAAAATGCATTTAAAAGAAGAAAAGAAGAAAACTCTTCAAAATTTCGACATTATTCGTAAATTGGAGCGTATTAAAAATGAACTAATTAAAATTAAAAATCAACTTTAAAACTATTAACTATGAAAAAGTGGCTTATTCCTTTAATCGCAATCGCAGGTATTGCATATGCAATATTTCAATATGGTGTTAATTTTAACAATACCGCAGTAAAATTAAATGAAAACGTTGCAGAAGCGTGGGGTAATGTACAAACGGCATACCAACGCCGTAATGATTTAATTGGTAATTTGGTAAAAACAGTAAAAGGTGCTGCCGATTTTGAACGTACTACTTTAGAAGCTGTAATTAAAGCACGTGCATCAGCAACGCAAACTACAATTGACCCCAGTAATATTACACTAGAGCAATTGCAACAATTTAATAAAGCACAAGGAGGTTTAAGCAGTGCATTATCTCGTTTATTGGTAACTGTTGAGCGTTACCCAGAGTTAAAAGCAAATGAAAATTTCTTAAAATTACAAGATGAGTTAACCAGTACGGAAAACACAATTCAAACCGCAAGAACGCGTTTTAATGAGTCGGTTAAACCATATAACATGCATATTAAACAATTTCCAGGTAATTTGTTTGCTAAATTTTTAGGATTTGCAGATAAGCCTTATTTTGATGCAGAAGCTGGAGCAGAAAAACCAGTTGAGGTTGATTTTGACTTTAAATAAAATTAGTTCATAACATGAGTATCGTAGAAGATTTTTTGACAATTACAGAAGAGCAAGAAATCATACAAGCTATTTATACCGCAGAAAAAGAAACTTCGGGAGAAATACGTGTGCATATAGAAAAAGGAGAAAATCCTGATGCTTTTGCACGCGCTCAAGAAGTATTTCATTTTTTAAAAATGGATAATACCCAAGCACGAAATGGAGTGTTAATTTATGTTGCCGTAAATCATAAACAATTTGTAATTTATGGTGATCAAGGTATTGATAAAGTTGTACCTCAAAATTTTTGGGAAGCAACTAAAAATAGTATGCAAACTCATTTTAAGGCAGGAAATTACAAACAAGGTTTAATAGTTGGTGTATTGCAGGCGGGTAAAGAATTGTCAGCACATTTTCCTTGGCAACATGGAGATACTGATGAGTTGCCTAATCAAATATCAAAAGGGTAAATGAGGTTTAAAAAACATCTTATTTTAATAATTAGCATTTGCAGTAGTTTTCTATTTACTGCAAATGCTCAATTTAACATACCTGATAAGCCTAAAACAAAAACAGAACAAACCAGTGTTTATGATTATGCAAAGTTATTATCTACTTCAGAGAAAATAGCTTTAGAAGAAAAACTCATTAAGTATTCGGATACTACCTCTACTCAAATTGTAGTGGCTATTATTGCAACAACAAAAGGGGAGAATATAGGTATTTTAACGCCGCGTTGGGCGCATAAATGGGGTGTAGGGCAAGCAAAAGAAGATAATGGGGTTTTTATACTACTAGCTAAAAATGACCGTAAAATATGGATTTCTCCAGGTTATGGTGTTGAACATAAATTAACAGCAGGTATTGTTGGGGAAATTATACGTAAGGTGATTATTCCTGAATTTAAAAAAGGTAGTTACTATAAAGGTTTAGATAATGGTACGGATGCCATTTTTGAAGTTTTAAACGGGGAATATCAAGGTACACGTGTTGCTAATCATACGGAAGAAGGAATACCTGTTGGCTTTATCATTTTGCTATTCATTATCTTTTTTATCATTCTAATTTCTCTTTCCAAACGCAAAGGTGGCGGTACTGATAATTTTGGTGGCGGAAGACGTCAAGGAGGACTTTCAGCATTAGATATGATTATCCTTTCAAGAGCAGGTAGAAGTTCTGGAGGTTTCGGCGGTGGTTTTTCTGGAGGCGGAAGCTTTGGTGGTGGTGGCTTCGGAGGTGGTTTTGGTGGCGGTGGTTTCTCTGGTGGTGGAGCTTGCGGAAGTTGGTAAAACATACTAATTCAGTTATTTGTAAATAATTAGTTGTCTATATATTAAATATTACTTATCTTTGAGTACCTCCCAAAATTATTAACCTTTCGACTTAACCCGTCATTTTTTAATTACACATATAAATCTGTGCAAGTATTTTGCTTGTGCGCTAACTAAAATTTATATGTTATGAAAAAGAGTATTCTAGTATTTGGGATGTTAACATTGTTTCTATTCGCTTCTTGCGGAGGAAATAAATGGAGTTGTAAAAAGAGATATTGTAAAGCTCCTACGGAGTTAGCAAAGGATGTTAAAGCGAATAGCTTAGCTATGATTGTTGAAGAAGATTGTATTGATTACTAATGTCAATTTAACATTTAGCGAAATGACATAAAAAAAAGCCTGAATACAAGTTGTATTCAGGCTTTTTTTAGGTGTTAAAGGTCGGTTTATTACATTCCTAACTCTTTTTTAACAGCTCCCATTAAATCGGTACCATCTGCTAAAATTAACCCTGATCCTGATGTAGAGTCAATAACATATTGAAATCCTTGTGCTCTTGCTACTTTTTGAATAGCTAAACGTGCTGTTTCCATAACAGGTTTAATCAAGTTTTCTTGTTTTTTACCCATTTCTTTTTGTGCATTTTGCTCATATTTTAAAATATTATCACGAGTACTTTGTACTTCTTGAGCTCTTTTTGAGTTTTCATCATCTGTTTTTGTAGCAGCTTCTGCTTGGTAACGTTTCATGGTGTTTTGCAATGCAGTAGCCATATTTTTTATTTCGTTCTCATACGTTTTTTGTAATTTTTGTAATTGACTTTGCGCATTTTTCATAGCTGGCATATTGGCAATTAATTCTTGCGTATCAATATGTGCTAATTTGCTTTGTGCGTTTGTAAAACTTACGGCTCCAAAAAATAAAGTAGCTGCTATTAAAAGTGTTTTAAATTGTTTCATGGTAATTGTTGTATTAAGTGTTAATTTATTAATTATTTTTCTTCTTTTCCCTCTTCTTGTGTTTCAACAGGTGGTTGAGGAGGACCTGTTTGTATTTGGGTATTTTTTTTAGCTTTACGTGCTTCTAGTAATTTTTTTCTTTTTTCGTCGTAGGCTTTTTTCTTTGCGGCTCTTGCTTCTAAAGTTTTTTTCTTCCGCTCATCTAAAATGCGTTGTCTTTCGGCTCTGGTGTCAGCTGCTTTTTTCTTACGAGCATCTAACTCTTCATTTATTACGGGTACTACATCTTCCTTTTGAGCCTTCTTTTTTGATCTTTTATCTTTTAATTGCTTACGCTGTGCTGTTCTTGTTATTGTTCTTACAATGTAATCACTTAAATCAAACCTTTTGTTTGAGTATAGCATTACTACATCCGCAGATTTATCAAAAATAAAATCATATTTTTTTGCTTTTGCAAGCGCTCTTGTTGCTGTTAAAACTTGGTCTTGTATGGGTTCTATAAAATTCCTTTTTTGAATAAATAAATCACCGTTTGGTCCAAATCTTTTTTGTTGATAATCTAATATCTCAGCTTCTTCTATTTTAATTTCTTCTTCCTTTTCTTCAATTAACTCTTTGGTTAATAAAACACGTTCATTACGTAAGTCTAATTTTTTCTTTTCAATATCTTTTAGCTTTAAATCAATTTCTGCTTTCCATTTTCTAACTTTTGCATCTAATTGCGCTAATGCTTCTTGATATTCTGGTATATTTTCAAGAATGTACTCTGTGTCAATATACCCTATTCTAATATTGCTTCGCTGTGCATTAATATTAAATGTTACGAGTAATAAAAATGCGATAAAAAGAACTTTTGTTTTCATAACTTATAGTGTTTAAAGAAAATATCGTGCCAAAAATAATTGATAGTTTTAAAATTACTAAATTATTTGGTGTGATTATTTCTATTCATTAAAATTGTCTTCCTAAAATAAAGTGTGTTTCCCATCCATTATTTTCTGTTTGCCCTGGTAATTTATCAAAGCCATAACCAAAATCAATACCTAATAAGCCAAATGCAGGCATATGAATACGTATTCCTGCTCCAGTGGAACGATAAAGGTTAAAAGGATCATAGTTTTCGAAATTATTATAAGAATTACCCATGTCCATAAAAGCGAGTAAATAAATACTTGCGGATTGATTTAAGGTTACAGGATGTCTTAACTCTAACGAAAATTTATTAAATATAGTGCCACCATCATTTGAGGATAAAGATTGATTTGGATAACCTCTTAATCCTACAGTTTCTCTACTTAATAAATTGCTTCCGCCTCCTAAACCGTCACCACCTAAATAGAAACGTTCAAAAGGTATTACGCCTCTGTCATTATTATAAGCTCCTAAAAAACCAAATTGCATGTTGGTACGGAATATCAAATCTTTATAAATAGAAGTGTACCATTCACCATCAAATTTAATTTTATAATATTCTAGCCACTTGTATTTTTCTTGATCAATATATTCTAATTCTTCAATATCTTGATTGGTAATTGCGGTAGCTCTATCTTTTTCTAATTTAGCATAATCAGTTTTATTTAGCATAGAATAAGGTACGGTAAATTTAGCAGTTATTCCAAATTTAGATCCACTACGTGGGTAAACAGGGTTTCTATCTAAACTATTTCTTGACAACCCAACGGTGAACGCTAAGTTATTAGAGTATCCATTACTAATGTATTGAAAAATACCCGATTGGTAATTTTTTAAGTTGTAATGTTGAAAAGATACCGCTGTACTTAATGTAAAGTAATCATCTGGCACTTGTAATCTTTTTGCTAAACCTAAAGTAATACCTGTAACGGAAAAACGTTGATCTTTATCAACATCTCTACTTACAGCATCATAACGATATTGTTGTGAGTTAGATAATGAAAATGAAAATTGTTGTGGTTTTTTACCGCCTAACCATGGTTCCATAAAGGAGAAGCTGTATGTTTTGTAATATTTACTTGCTTGCGCTCTTAATGATAAACGTTGTCCATCACCCATAGGTAAGGGTTGGTATGCTTCTTTTTTAAAGATATTTTTTAAAGAAAAATTGTTAAAAGATAAACCTAAAGTTCCTATAAAACCACCGCCTCCAAAACCACCTTGTAATTCTACTTGACTGGATCCTTTTTCAACAACACTATACTCAACGTCAACAGTACCTTCATTTGGGTTTGGGTTTTTAATGTTTGGCGAAATTTGCTCCGCATCAAAATAGCCTAACTGTCCTAATTCACGTAAACTTCTAATAATATTTGATTTACTGTAAACTTGACCAGGTTTAGTACGTAACTCTCTATAAATTACGTGATCATTGGTTTTATCATTACCAACCACACTAATGTTTTTAAAGTGTGTTAGTTTCCCTTCTGCAATACGTATTTCAAAATCAATAGTATCATTTCGGACACCTACTTCTACGGGTGTTACTGAAGAGAAAAGATAACCATTGTTTTGGTAAAGATTGGTTAAATCATCCGCATCTGGTGATGAAGAATCAGCTATTTGTTTTTCTAAAAGAACTCCGTTATAAATATCACCTCTGTATAATCCTAATTTACGTTGTAAGTATTTGTCAGAATAAACGGTGTTACCTGTAAAGTTAATATTACCAATATAATATTTTTTTCCTTCATTAATAGTAACGTTTAAAGAAATGGATTTATCATCATTAAATATTGGATTACTCCCACTTACATTTACATCACGATACCCTTTTTCTTTGTACTTGTCTTTAACTTTTTGCAAATCTTCTTTATAGTCTTCTGCAATAAATTTTGAACGTTTAAACATTCGTAAAGGGCTTAAGCTTTTTTGCTTGGTATTTTTCATTGCTCTACGCAATTTTTTATCAGTCAAACTTTCGTTTCCTACAAAGTTCAATTTTTTAATTTTTGCTTTTTTCCCTTTATCAATATTGACCACTAAGTTTACTAATTTTTTACCTGTGGAGTCTTCTTTAGCAATAGTATTTAAATGTATTTTACTATTGATATATCCGTCTTTCTTATACTTTTTTTCTAAATAATTTTTAGTAGTGGTTAGTAGGTTTTCAGTTACTTTTACGCCTTTTTTTAATTTGTTTTCTTTGATAACCTCATCACGCTTTCCTTTTTTAATACCAACAATTTTTACGTCATTAAGTGTTGGTAGCTCAGTAACTTCAATTTCTAAATAAACGGCATGCCCATCTACTTTAGTTACGTATAAATTTACGTTACTAAATAAATTTGAAGACCATAGTTTTTTAATGGCAGCACTTGTTTTTTCTCCAGGAACAATTAAACTTTGCCCTTTATGTAACCCAGAATAGGTTATAATAGTTTGTTTATTGAAGCTGGTATTACCTATAACGGAAATATCTTCAATAATATATCTTTCGTTTGGAGTGTAATTACCTTCTTGTGCAGTTACTTTTACGGTTGTTGCTAAAATGAATAGCAATACGGTAATGTATATTTTTTTACTAAAGTTGATCGCTTGTTTTTCCAAATCTTCGTTCTCTATTTTGATAATTTATAAACGCCTCATAGAGGTGTTCTTGTTTAAAATCGGGCCATAATACATTTGTAAAATATAATTCGGCATATGCAATTTGCC
>CAZSQD010000101.1:3605-8383 GCA_964608925.1 uncultured Kordia sp. | reverse complement strand
TTTTACAAAATCCTAAACAAAAAATTGACAAACTAAAATTCTCAATCGCAGAAAAATTAAAACTAAAAAAATTCCCAAAAATGCCATTCATCTTAATGCATGCTACAGAAAAAGAATTCATCGAACTATTAAAATTCATAAAACCCCAAAATCACTACAGTATGGGGTATTGGGATTGTTTGTGCTGTTTAGTATCAATCAAATAGGGTTCTCTCCTATTTTTAAAGCACATATTTTTGAACATATACTAAAAGGGAGCTTTTATTATTTTGTTCGTTTTACCTCTATTTTTATTTTTATCATGGCGTTTTTATCTTGGGAAAATGCAAAGGTAATAGGGGTTAAATTAGTGAACGGAATTGAAAAAATATTAATTTTCAATACATTTTTTATTGTTATTGGTTTTTTGTTTGAAATTAAAGTATTCAAATCGTATCATTTTGCATCTGCTCGTTTTGGGTATGACGGTTTGTTTAACAAAGTAAATGAAGTCAGTTATTTTTATATCATATTCATTGCAAATTTGTATTACCAATACATAAAAACCAATAAAAGACTGCTGTTATTATTATATATTGTAGGTGTTAGCTTATTATTGGGTACAAAAACAATATTGCTGTTTTTAGGACTTTTACTGTTGTTCCATATTGTTTGTATCGCAAAACAAGCAAAAACGTATCGGTATGTAATTGCAGTTCCTATGCTTTTAGGAATCACATACTTTAAAGAGATCATGCAATATGGTTTTGGGTTGTTTCCTTTCTGGAAAAAATTAAGTGAGCAATACAGCTTAACAACAATGTTGTTCTCTACACGAGATTTAGGCTTTTATCGTATTTTAGATTATTTTAAAGAATTTTGGAATGGTATTAATTATGGTATTGGAGGGGCGTATTATACACTCAATTTTCACCGTTCAGAAATGGATGGATTAGATGTTTTTATCTTTTTCGGACTGTTCGGCACATTTTTGTATCTATATTTATTAGCGACACATTTTTTTGAAAAGAAGAATGTATTGCGGAATGGACTAATGGCTATTGTGTTTATATCAGGTTTTTTAGGAGGCGGTTTGCTGTTAAGTATGTTAGCTATTGTATATTTGTATTTAAGTTCAATACAAATGCAAAAGAATTACCTTTAAATGAAAAAAAGTAAAAGCACATCAAAATCAGTTTGGTTAATCAATCAATATTTATGCACGTCAGAACTTAATGATGACGGGCATCGGCATTCTTTTTTAGCAGAAAAATTTATTAAAAAAGGATATGAAGTAACCTTAATTACTTCATCATTTTCCCACGTACCGCATCGTGAAAATAACTTTAAAGGATTGTTTAAAGTGTTAAATGGAGACATAAGAACACTACTAATAAAAGGGAATAAATACAAAAGCACTCAAGGGGTTTCACGAGTATTGAGTTGGCTTATTTTTTGTTTTCTGTTGTTTTTTATCCCTACTAAAAAAATACCAAAACCAGATGTAATTATTGTTTCGTCAAATTCATTATTACCCATTTTAAATGTTGTTTTTTATTTTAAACGTAAATTTAAAGGGGTGAAATTTATATTGGAAATTAGAGATATTTGGCCGCTATCTTTGGTGGAACTAGGAGGTTTTTCGGCTAAAAACCCCATGATAAAATTATTAGCATGGGTGGAAAAATTAGGGTATCAAAAAGCAGACCATATTGTATCGCTATTAATTGATTGTAACAAACACATTAAACAAATAATACCCAATCAAAAATTCAATTATACATGGGTGTCTAACGGGTATCAACTTGAAGAGGATGCTTATTATCAAAGCATTTCTGAGGCAATGCAAGCAAAAATACCTGAAGGTAAATTTATTATTGGGTATGCGGGCTCTTTAGGTAAAGCAAATGCTATGGAATACCTAATTGATGCAGTGAAAGAAATAAAAGAGAGTGATGTGTATTTATGTATAGTAGGCAATGGTGATGAAAAACAAAATTTAATAAAACGGGCATCAGGGGTTAAAAATATATTGTTTTTTGATAAAATAGCTAAAAAGCAAGTAGTATCATTTTTAAAAAAATGTGACCTACTGTATTTTGCTTCAAAAGAGTCAATATTATATTCTTATGGCATTTCTGCAAATAAAACATTTGATTATATGTATGCAAAAAAACCAATTTTACTATCCGCCCCAGTAGTAAATAGTGCTGTAGATGAAGGAAATTGCGGGGTTGTAATAGCGCCAGAAAATAGTGAGGCAATAAGCAATCAAATTTTAAAATTTAAAAGCATGACTATTGCTGAGCGCACTAAATATGGTAAAAACGGAAAAGAATATTTACTAAACAATTTAACCTATGAAAAATTGGCAAATAAATTTATTACTGTTTTTAAATCATTAGATTGTTAAAGGTTATTGTATACTATTAAAAATATATTTATCTAATAAGGTTAAAACCAACATCAAAAAATGCTTAATTTTCTTATCATATTCATAATTTTATTCGTTTTAGAGGTACTATACCTCAAAATAGCAATAGCAAAAGGAATAATAGATAACCCTAACCACCGTAGTGCACATATAACACCAACAATACGTGGAGGAGGTATTATATATGTGCCTGCCCTATTATTATTCTTGTTTTTTTATTCAGATAACAGTTTAAACTATTTACCCTTAATAATTTCAGTATTTATAGTCGCTATTATTAGTTTTATAGATGATATAAACCCGTTGTCAACCAAAATAAGAATAACCATGCATTGCATTGCATTTACCATTATATTTTATCAATTTGGTTTTTTTAATGCCTTTTCCATTTTAAGTGGAGTGTTTTTAATACTCACCTACGCTTTTTCATTAGGATATTTGAATATTTATAATTTTATGGATGGGATAAATGGTATAACTTTTTTAAATGCTTTAGCTACATTTGGAGGTTTATGGGGCATTAATAAATACGTAGTTGAGTTTGAAAATTCCAATTTGTTAATGGTATATATTTTAGCAACCCTCGTTTTTGGATTCTTTAACTTTAGGTTAAAACCCAAATGTTTTTTAGGAGATGTAGGGAGTATTGCAATTGGTTTTTCTATTATTTATTTTGTCATTAAGTTGTTTGTGGTCACACAAAACTATGTAACTTTCCTTTTATTAGGAGTTTATTTGTTAGATGGAGGTTGGACAATAGTAGAAAGAATACTTAGAAAAGAAAATGTTTTTAAAGCGCACAGGAGGCACTTATATCAGCAATTTGCAAATGAACTAAAAATACCACATTTGAAAATTTCAACAGGGTATTTTGTTGTGCAATTATTATGTAACGGGTTTGTATATTATATGTTATTAAATAATAATGATTTAATATTAATTGCATTGAGTTTATTTGTAGTATTATCTTTTGTGTATCTTTATCTAAAAAAGAGAACCTACGATAAGGTAGAAAAATTAAATGCAAAAAACAACTAACATATATTTATCAACCCCTCACTTTTGTGGTGGAGAGTTAAAATATATACAAGATATATTGATAGCTAAAAAAAGTATTGATAACGTAAACGGTTTTGAGCAAGATTTAGAAACCTATTTAGGACAAAACGTAAAAGTAGCTGCACTGTCCGCAGGTACAGCAGCCATACATTTGGCGCTAATTTTATCAGGTGTACAGCAAAATGACATAGTGTTATGTCAAAGTTTTACCTTTTCGGCATCAGCAAATCCAATTGCGTACCAAGGAGCAACACCTGTATTTATAGATAGTGAAAAAGATACATGGAATATGTGCCCTATTGCTTTAGAAGAAGCTATAAAAGAAGGAGTTTCTAAAGGGAAAAAGCCAAAAGCTATTATTGTAGTCCATTTATATGGGATGCCTGCAAAAATAGAGGAAATAGTTGCGGTTGCTAAAAAGTACGATATCAAATTAATTGAAGATGCCGCAGAAGCATTAGGATCTACATATAAAGGTCAAAAATGCGGTACGTTTGGTGATTTCGGAATCTTGTCCTTTAACGGAAATAAAATTATCACCACTTCTGGAGGGGGTGCATTGGTTTGTAAAACAGAAATAGATAAACAAAAAGCCACCTTTTTAGCTACACAAGCACGAGATGATGCACCACATTATCAACACTCACATATTGGGTATAATTACCGCATGAGTAACATTGTAGCCGGTATAGGACGAGGACAAATGGAGGTGCTAGATAAGCATATTGGGTTGCGCAGAGCTAACAATCAGTTTTATCAAGAAATTTTTGAATATATTGAAGGCGTTACTGTTTTTAAAGAAACCAATACAAATTATTATTCCAATCATTGGTTGAGTTGTATTGTGGTTGATGAAAAGATGTGTAAAGCTACATCAGAAGAAATTCGTTTAGCTTTATTAAAAGAAAACATTGAGTCTCGCCCTTTATGGAAACCGATGCATTTGCAACCTGTTTTTGACGGCACCACACATTATGGATCTGGTTTTAGTGAAACTTTATTTAAAACAGGTTTGTGTTTACCCAGCGGATCAAATTTAACAACGGAAGATAAAGAACGAATCCAATTTACTTTTAAAAGTATTTTTTAATTATAAGTGAATACTAAAAAGTTTATAAAGTTGTAAAGTAGAAAGTAGCGAAAAGCCAAAAGTGAATAGCGATTAGTAGAAAGTATAAAAGTTTGAATGTTTAGTCATTTCGAATTTTTTTTGTGAGAAATCACATAGCAGTGGGGAATGTAAAAGAGAAAAGCTAAAAGTGAATAGTGTCCAGAAACTCACAACTCACACCCGCCAACCCAAAAC
>CAZSQD010000101.1:0-3505 GCA_964608925.1 uncultured Kordia sp. | reverse complement strand
AACACATCATTTTAGCAAGAAACCTAATTGTTAGCGCAAGAAATTTCGTGTTTATAGCAAATAATAGGATGCGATATGATTACATGTAATCGAAATATATCTTAACTTTTTTCTACTCAAACCGAAATATATCTTAACTTTTTCCTACTCAAACCGAAATATATCTTAACTTTTTTCGATTATAAATTATTTTTAAGTACTTTTGTATCATAAAATAGATGAAAAATGGTATCTCGAATTTTAAAAAACAGTATAGTTAGCCGCTTTTATAAAGGGAAAGCTATTGTGTTGCTAGGACCTCGTCAAGTAGGTAAAACCACTTTATTAAAAGAAATAGCAAATACGCAAGCTAATGTATTGTGGTTAAATGCTGATACGGTTGAAGTGCAAACCTTATTTGAGCAACCTTCATCAGTACGTTTTCAGGCAGTAATTAAAAACCATAATGTAGTTATTATTGATGAGGCACAACGTATAAAAGATATTGGATTAAAGCTAAAAATTATAACTGACGAACTCAAAAATGTGCAATTAATAGCAACAGGTTCTTCCGCTTTTGATTTAGCAAATGAACTCAATGAACCCTTAACGGGCAGAAAATATGAATACCAAATGTACCCTATTTCCTTTGAAGAAATGGTAAATCATCACGGATTGTTAACAGAATTAAATTTACTAAACCATCGTTTGGTATATGGGTATTATCCAGATGTTGTAGTACAGCAACATGAAGGTAAAGAAATTTTAAAATTACTAGCAGACAGTTATTTGTTTAAAGATATTTTAATTTGGAATAAGATTAAAAAATCAGATAAAATTGTAAAATTATTACAAGCATTAGCCTATCAGGTAGGAAGTCAAGTATCTTACAATGAATTGGGTAAATTAGTAGGTTTAAATAGTGAAACTATTGAGCGTTATATTGTATTGTTAGAAAAATCGTTTATCATTTATAAACTGAGTACTTTTAGCAGAAACTTACGGAGTGAGTTAAAAAAATCTAAGAAAATTTATTTTATAGATAATGGTATTCGCAATGCTGTAATAGGAAATTATAGTCCTTTAGAAATGCGAGCAGATAAAGGTGCGCTTTGGGAAAATTTTATTATTGGGGAGCGAAAAAAGTATTTAGCCTACCATAACATATACGCAAAATCCTATTTTTGGCGTACAAAAAATCAGCAAGAAATTGATTATATTGAAGAAATTGATGGTCAAATTTATGCCTATGAATTCAAATGGAACACCCATAAAAAAGCAAAAATAACCAAAACTTTTACCAATGCTTACCCCAATGCTATTGTTAAGGTAATTACACCTAAAAACTTAGAAGAATTTACTTTAAACACCCATTAAATTGGCTTTTTGTGTAAAAAGCACTTTTTTTAGTAAAAAACACAATATATTGCATGTTTTAAGTAATAGGAACATTATTTTTAACGGATGAGTTATTTTAAAGCCATAAGTGTTGCAACAAAACAAGTTATTGAGTCCAGTAAAAAACGATTCAATTTTGAAAATATCAACTACCTACCAAGGTGGTTAATTTTGTTATTTGATATTGTTATTTGTTTTGTAGCTTTATTTGTAACCAAATATATTTTAGCAACAGTAGCAGGGGCCGTAAATACATTAGATTTCTTGTATTTAAACACCAGTGATTATGCAATAATTAGTACAAATATTTTTTTCTTTCTCATTTTACGTACGTATGCAGGTTTAATACGACACTCCACTTTTATTGATGCCGTAAAATTTTTTTTAGCATCCTCAGCAACGTTTATAGGTTTGTTAGTCGTTAATTTTGCATTCGTTTATTTTAAAAAACTAGCCTTTACAACTCCAGCAAAACTGGTTATTTATTTTAGTATTTCCTTCTCCTTTTTATTTTTATTTAGAGTATTGGTAAAACAAGTGTATGAAGCCTTTTTTGTAAGTACAAACGGTGCGGTAGAAAATGCATTAATTTATGGTGATGGTGATAATGCAATAGCCGTTGCAAATGCATTAAAAGCCGAAAGACCTTTGCGTTTTAGAATAGTAGGTTTTGTAAATAATAACAAAAAAAATGTAAGTAAACGAATTTTAGGTTTACCTATTTTACATACCCAAAAAAGTATAGCAGTATTAATGCGTGCAAACGGTGCAAGCTCTTTAATTTTTGCAGATAAAAATTTAACAAGAGAAAAACGCATATTATTAGTAGAAGATTGTTTGGAGTCTAACTTTAAAGTACTTAGAGCACCTTTAGTAGCCAATTTAAAAGATGATGAAAATGCATCTAACCAAATTAAAAACATCCAAATTGAAGACTTATTAGAGCGTGATCCAATTGTTTTAGATAATAAATTAATCACTAAAGATTTGTTTCAGAAAACAGTAATTGTAACAGGAGGGGCAGGATCAATAGGTAGTGAAATTGTACGTCAAATTGCCAATTATAATACCAAAAAAATAATTATAATAGATCAAGCAGAAACACCTTTGTATCAAATTCAAAATGAAATTATACAAAGTTTCCCTAATTTAGAGTTTGAAGCTATAATTACAGATGTTACTAATTATGATAAGTTAGATAAAATTTTTGCGCAGTACAAACCAGATATTGTGTATCACGCAGCAGCTTACAAACATGTTCCATTAATGGAAAGTAACCCGTCCGAAGCAATTTTTGTAAACGTAAACGGAACTAAAAACTTAGCGGATTTATCCTTAAAACATGACGTAGAAAAGTTTGTAATGGTATCTACGGATAAAGCGGTAAACCCAAGTAATGTAATGGGAGCTTCCAAACGTATTGCCGAAATGTATGTACAAGCATTACACTATTTTTCAAAACAATCGGCTAATTTTAAAACCAACTTTATTACCACACGTTTTGGGAATGTTTTAGGTTCAAACGGTTCCGTAGTGCCACTGTTTAGAAAACAAATAGAAAAAGGAGGGCCACTTACAGTAACCCATCCAGATATTATACGGTATTTTATGACCATACCTGAAGCCTGTCAATTAGTATTAGAGGCAGCTGCAATGGGTAATGGTGGAGAAATTTATATTTTTGATATGGGGAAACCCGTAAAAATTATTGATTTAGCCATAAAAATTATTAAACTATCAGGCTATGTACCCTATGATGATATTGATATTAAAATTACAGGATTAAGACCTGGTGAAAAACTATATGAAGAGCTGTTAAATGATAAATCAACCACACTACCTACCTATCATGAAAAAATAATGATTGCAAAAGTAGAAGGCTCTGAATACAATAAATTAAGTGAAGAAATATCGGTTTTAATAAATTATGCAAAGCAAACCGATAATCATAAAATAGTAAGTCAAATGAAGGTGATTGTGCCTGAATTTAAGAGCCTAAACTCTAAGTATGAAGTATTAGATATTCAGCACTCTTCAGAGAAAATAATAAAGTAAAGTACGCTCACTTTATGAAAAAATAAATATGAAAATAACAGTTGTAGGTACAGGTTATGTAGGTTTAGTAACA
>CAZSQD010000100.1:0-8458 GCA_964608925.1 uncultured Kordia sp. | reverse complement strand
TTTGAGCAAAATAACAAAAGCATGTCAAGAAATCAAAAAAATACAGAAAAAAGAGAATTTAGCAATAAAAAGGCACATCAATACAAAGCAAAACCAAAAAAAGCGGTAGTGGTAAAAAAAGATGATGACTCCATACGTTTAAATAAATACATTGCTAATTCAGGTATTTGCTCCCGTAGAGAAGCGGATATGTACATAAAAACAGGTAGTGTTTCGGTAAACGGTAAGGTTATTAATGAAATGGGGTATAAGGTGAAGTTGGAAGACGATGTTCGCTTTGATGGCGCACGTATAAACCCAGAACCAAAAGCGTATGTATTACTAAATAAACCCAAAGGTTTTGCAACTACGGATAGTGAGAGTAAAGGACGTACGGTAATGGATTTAGTATCCAACGCAACCAACTCACGCATAAAGCCTATTGGGCGTTTGGGTCGTAATGCAATGGGATTGTTGTTGTTTACTAATGATTTGGATTTGGTAAAAAAAGTAACTAGCTCAAAAACAGGTGTAAAACGTTTGTTTCATATAGAGTTGGATAAAAACTTAAAACATGAAGATTTAAAAGCTATTGAAGCAGGATTAACCATTGACGGTAAAAAAGTGACTGTTGTTGAAATTTCTTATATAAACAACAAACCAAAACGTGAAATAGGGATTTCTATTTTAAACACAGGTAGTGGTGTATTGCGTTCTATTTTCGAACATTTAAGTTATGATATTTTAAAAGTAGATTGTGTAATGATAGGTGATTTAACTAAAAAAGATATTCCACGTGGACATTGGAAAACCTTAACCACACAAGAAGTAATTAATTTGAAGCATTTTAAATAGTCTTTCAATTTATAACATAAAAAAAGAGAGGTACTACTGTAGTGCCTCTCTTTTTTTGTGCTTAAAAACTTCCCAAATAAGCAATCCAAATACCAAACCATACTCTAAGCCAATCCACCAATAATTATTGGTAAAAGCATTATTTTGATAAAAGGAGTAGCTAAACATGATGGTAAAACTCCATAGTAAAGCAAATTTGTATTGCGTAAAAACGGATAGCAGTAGTAGCATTGCTACATACCAAGGGTGTACTGTTGATGCTGTAAATAAATAAAAGCTTAACGCAAATAATAGTCTTGTAATTAAAGATTTTGTATTTTTTTCTTTATTGATAAAAGCCTGATATAGCACAAATAATATTACTAAAACGGGAGTGATTTTACCAATAATTTTAGTTGGATGCCACCCTAAAAAATGATTACTAATTTCGCTTGCTAATAAATAGAAGCTGCCGTTAAACTCAAAAGTGCCAAACCATAAACCTATAGATTTTGAAAAGTGTAAAATAGCTTCTTCAGATAAAAAAGGAAGAAAGGAAAGTAAAAAGTAACTACCTGTAATTGCATAAAACCCAATTAATTTCTTCGTTTTAAAATGTTTAAAAAATAAAGGTAAAAATAATAAGGGAAGTAATTTTAAACTGACACTGCATGCAAAAATTACCGCTGCCCATTTCCATTTTTGCTGTTGTAAAAGAAATAAACTCCATAGTAGAAAGAAAATCATCACGCCTTCAAAATGGAAGTTTCCAAACAACTCTATAATCACAAACGGATTTAAAATATATAAAAAAATAAGTTTCGGTTGTAGGTTGAAACTTAAAAGCAGCTTTCTTCCGAAGTAAATAATACCAACATCAGCAGCTAATAGTATTATTCTAAAAACAACAAGGCTACCTAAAATGCTGTTTTTTGCAAATAAAGCAGCTATAAAAAAGCACAATTGGTTTAGTGGTGGGTAGTTGCTATAATGGCTAGCGTTAAGGTTGCCCATTCCGTTTAATAAAGCGTTTGTTTGTTGTGGTAAAGTAAAGTTGAATGCTGCGTGATTTTCAGGTAAATATAAATACGGATTCAAGCCATTTAATAACATACGTCCGTCCCAAATAAAACGGTAAAAATCTTGCGATAAATTAGGAATAGCTAGTAAAAATAGCATTCGGAATAAAAAGCTAATACCTATTAATAATTTCCAGTTGAGGTTTTGTTTGGTTAAGTAGATAAATAGTAAAAAGACTGCTGTAAAACTTAAAATTAGCGAATTAAAATTGGCTCTAATGACTTCAAAAGCAAAAAAATAATACAAAAAACACGATAGCAAAATAGCTAAAACAGGTGTTTTGTATGTTTTCAAAAAAGAAATGCCAATCATTATTTTTGTTTTCGGAAAGATACGCAATTTGCATAAATTAACGCAATGTAAATTTTTGTATATTTGCTGAATTCTATGAAAAAAAATTTTTCCTTTTTATTATTATTTGTGAGCTGTTTTGCTATTGCTCAACAAGAAAAACTAACTAAAGCACATACCTTTGATGTCAATTATATGTATGGTGTAATTATAAATCATAATCCAAATATATTACACTTAATTACAGGACATCCAGAAGGAGTATTGTTTAGTTGGAACCGTAAAACTTTTGGTAAAAAGGAGTGGGAGGCATGTTTTAATTACCCAGATATTGGAGTATCATTGAGTTATCATGATTTAAAAAATAAAAATTTAGGAGACACCTATTCTTTATATACACATTATAATTTTTATTTTTTTAAAAAACGGAATCTAATGTTGCGTACGGGTATTGGTGTTTCATACGCTACAAACTCGTATAATCATGAAACAAATAATAGAAATGTTGCTTTTGGGTCTGCCTTATTAAATAGTACCTATTTGTTGTTGAATTACAAAAAAGAAAGACTGTTTAAAACCCCTTTTGGAGTGCAGGCAGGTTTGGGTATTGCACATTATTCTAACGGAAATTATAAGTCGCCAAATACTAGCGTAAATGTAGTTTCGGCAAATGTTGGGGTTACCTATAACTTAAATTATGAAAAGGAATATACGTATATACATCATGAATTAGATAAAAAAACTTTTAGAGCGCCTTTTGCATATAATATAGCATTTAGCTCTGGTGTAAACCAAGGAGATGTAATTGGTATTGAGCAATTTCCATTTTATGTAGTAGCTGTATATGCTGATAAGCGTATTGGTAGATTTAGTGGGTTTCAATTAGGTGCGGAAGTGTTTTGGTCTAAATTTTTAAAAGAAGAAATTAACTATAACTCCGTTGCATACCCTGGTAGAAATATAGATCCTAATACCGATTATAAAAGGGTAGGCGTTTTTGTAGGTCATGAATTATGGGTAAATAAAATGACTTTTATTACGCAAGTTGGGTACTATGCATATTATCCTTATGAATTTGAAGATCGTATTTATGGACGTTTAGGGTTTAAACGATATTTTGGCAAGCGATACTTTGGGATGATTAATTTAAAAGTACACGGTGCTGCAGCAGAAGCGATTGAGTTTGGAGTAGGAATTAGGCTACAAAATAAAAACAAATGAAAAAAATAATAGCATATTTTACCTTGGTTATTATGATAACTGCTTGCGATACTGAAAATGCAAACGATTGTTTTCAGGCAACAGGAACCATAATTACACAAGAAATTGCAGTAGCTCCGTTTACAAAAATTAGAGTCAATAGAGATGTGGAATTAATTTTAACGGAAGGCGCAACACAAAAAGTTGAAATTGAAACGGGAGAAAATTTAATAAATGATGTTGCCGTTGTTGTTAGTAACGGTAGGTTAATTATTACGGAAAATAATACCTGTAATTTAGTGCGAGATTATAATGTGACTAAAGTATACGTTACGACACCCAATATTACTGAAATTATAAGTGCTACACAGTTTATAATACGCTCCAATGGGGTTTTAAATTATGATGAAATTAAATTGTTATCGGAAGATTTTACCGATACTACGGTTTTGGCTACGGGTAAAGTAATATTGTCTTTAAACTCACAAAACGTAATAGTGGTAGGTAATAATTTAACGGACTTTACACTTTCGGGCACT
This sequence comes from uncultured Kordia sp., assembly GCA_964608925.1. Classification (GTDB taxonomy): domain Bacteria; phylum Bacteroidota; class Bacteroidia; order Flavobacteriales; family Flavobacteriaceae. The sequence goes on along the minus strand of CAZSQD010000100.1, from coordinate 4,535 downwards.
ACGGATAATTTGAATGTAACTTTTGCATCTGGTGATGGTGTTTTTAATGCAGAAAACTTAGTAGCCAATACCGTTACTGTTTTTCATAGAGGTACAAATAAAATGATTGTAAACCCACAAAATGAGTTAAGTGGGCAGTTGCGTAGTACAGGTAATTTAATTGCTAAAAACCATCCGTCAATTGTAAATGTGGAGCAATTTTATACAGGTATTTTGATTTTTGAGTAGGGAATTAAATAAAGGCTGTTGCTTAGGAAGTTCGCTTAACGGTTAGCTATGAATAGTACGGGGCAGAAAATCCGCAGATTTTTCGTATCGACACAAGCCATGAGCTTTTAGACTTTAGTTTGTTGTTTTATAAAAGCCAAATTAAAAGATTTGGTGACTAAGGAAAGATGAAATTACTTCTCGGATTGCGCCCCAAAATCCCGTATTATTTATAGGTGTTGTTACCCAACGTTTTTTATTTTAGCAGAGTAATATTCTTTAAACCAATTTGGGATTTCTAATTTATTGAAATCGTCCCACTGTTTCTTGCCGTCACTATTGATTTTAAAGTGGGCAAACATAGTATGATTGCTGCCATTAACGGAATTGTCAAAAAAATATGCTTGGTAGCTATGTTGCGCAGCATTATACATTAGGTTCATTGAGCGATAATATCGTGAGATTATTAAATCTTTATCTACATCGTGACCATTTTCACCAACTCTTACTATTTTTACGCGATATACATTTATTCTGGGATGTTCAGTTGAAACAAAATATAAATAAACTTTGTAGCCATTTTCTTTAGCTTGTTTAATAATATCAACTTTGCTTTGGTGTGAGAAGACGGTTTCAAAAGAGAATTTTTTTCCTTCGGAAAGAAGTTTTTTTCTTAAAAAATCAGCAGATATTTGAGCAATTCTTTCGACTGGGTGATCGTCTAGCTTGACAGCTTCTTTTTTATTGATGGTTAGTTGGTTATTCTTAAGAATAATACATTTTCTTAACTTTTCAGATGAAAATTTATTATTGACTAATCCTGAATCGTTAGCTGTATTTAAAAATTCATTAATTGAGACATTAATTGAGACATTAACTTTATAAGTAGAAAAAAAACAGCCTTTATCGTGAAGAGAAACTGCTAAATCATCAGCATTAATATAAATGCCAAAATCAAGTGTTTTACCCTCTTTAACTTTCGTATTTAGGATGCTTTTTATTATAGAACTTTTACCAGAGCCATTTGGTCCAGCAAACACCCTCATTCGTTTAGACATTTAATCTAATATTAATTCTTGATTAATATTAGGTTTTGCAAGTTCTTCAAGTTTTTCAATTTTACCATTTAAAAATTCTTTGACTACCCATCCATCTTTTACAACAACAACATATCCATTACTCGCCATAGCTCTTCTTGAAGCTTCTTTTAATGCTCTTTTTGAACCTCGCTCTACAAGTCTTTTACTAATATATTTAATTTTAGAGTTTTCCATATATGCAATATAAACAAAAACGTTTAAACTTTACCTATCTATGTGGCGAAAACTTGCCTAGATTGTTGTTGAAAAGGAGAAAATAGCTAATTTTTATGATTTTAGAGGCTTTTCAATACCGAATAACTCGGTACAGGTTGTTGTTTATTGGTGTGTTAAGCGAAGGTGGATGAAAAAAATGACAAAGTCAATTTTTTTAAGTGGTCATTACAGTTTTGTTAGCTATTGTATCATTTTGTAAAAAAGTGCATTACATTTATGTTGTTAAAATAAAGCACAAAAAAAAGCGCAACCATTGGTTGCGCTTTTTGTACTAATAATCTGTATGATTATCCGATAACTGCTACTTGAGCAGCAACGATTCCTTTTCTTCCTTCTTCTTCTACGTATTCAACCTTGTCACCTTCGTTTAAAGATTCACCTTCGATTGCTGTTACGTGAACGAAAATATCATTTCCTGTGTCATCGCTTGTAATGAATCCAAATCCTTTAGACTCATTGAAAAATTTAACTGTACCTGTCATTATATATTGTAATTGTAATTAATTGACTGCAAATATACGATTAATATTGATACAAAAAATATTTTTATTACTTTTTATCAATAAAAGTGTCTGCTTCATCTTTTATCTTCTCAAAAAAATCGTCTGTAATCATATATTTTTTCACATCTTTACCTTTATATCTGTGGTAAATAAAGAGTGGCATCCAAACTAAAAATAACCCTACAATGCTGCTTCCTATCAATTTATCAGCTATTGGGTTACCTGTAGGTTTAATATAAAAACCTATTCCAACACAACAAATTATTGCTGCAAAAATAATATATAGTACTGTTTTCAATTTAATCTTTTTTTATGTTTAACTGTAAACTTAGCTCCTTTAATTGGTCATTATCCAATGGGGCAGGAGCATCAATCATCACATCTCTACCGGAGTTGTTTTTTGGGAATGCAATAAACTCACGTATAGTTTCTTGACCTCCTAAAATAGCTACCAACCTATCCAATCCAAAAGCTAAACCTCCATGTGGTGGTGCGCCATATTCAAAAGCGTCCATTAAAAATCCAAATTGTGCTTTTGCTTCTACTTCGCTAAATCCTAAATGTTTTAACATGATAGCTTGTGTTTCTTTATCATGTATTCTTATGGATCCACCGCCAATTTCGTTACCATTTAGTACTAAATCATAAGCGTTTGCCTTTACTTCTCCAGGGTTAGTGTCTAATAACTCTATTTGACCTGGTTTTGGTGAGGTAAACGGATGGTGCATTGCGTGGTAGTGTCCTGTTTCTTCATCCAATTCTAATAATGGGAAATCAATAACCCATAATGGCGCAAAAACTTTAGGGTCTCTTAATCCTAAACGTTCTGCCATTTCCATACGTAAAGCACTCAATTGCGCTCTTACTTTGTTGGTTTCACCAGATAAGATGCAAATTAAATCGCCTGCTTTTGCATGGGTTGTTGCTGCCCATTTTGCTAAATCTTCTTGATCGTAAAATTTATCTACGGATGATTTAAAACTTCCGTCTTCATTACATTTTACATACACCATACCTAAAGCACCAACTTGAGGGCGGCGTACCCAATCAATCAATTTATCAATTTGCTTACGGGTATAGTTTGCGGCTCCTGGTACTGCAATGCCTACTACTAATTCGGCATCATTAAATACTTTAAATTCTTTGTGTTGTGTAACTTGGTTAAGTTCACCAAATTTCATATCAAAACGAATGTCTGGTTTGTCATTACCATACAAACGCATTGCATCATCATATAGCATACGTGGGAAATCGCCAATTTCAATATTATTGATTTCTTTTAGTAAATGACGTGTTAAGCCTTCAAAAATATTTAAAATATCTTCTTGGTCAATAAATGCCATTTCACAATCAATTTGTGTGAATTCTGGTTGTCTATCCGCACGTAAATCTTCATCTCTAAAGCATTTTACAATTTGAAAATATTTATCCATTCCGCCAACCATTAATAGTTGTTTGAAGGTTTGGGGGCTTTGTGGTAAGGCGTAAAATTGACCTTCGTTCATACGAGAAGGTACTACAAAATCTCGTGCGCCTTCTGGAGTAGATTTTATTAAATACGGAGTTTCTACCTCAATAAAATCGGCATCTGATAAGTACTTACGAACTTCCATTGCTACTTTATGACGGAAGATTAAGTTGTTTTTAATTGGGTTTCTTCTAATGTCTAAATACCTGTATTTCATTCTAATATCTTCACCACCATCAGTTTCATCTTCAATAGTAAATGGAGGTGTAAGTGATTCATTTAAAATGGTAACTTCTGATACTAATATTTCAATATCACCAGTAATCATTTTCGGGTTTTTAGAGGCACGTTCAATAACCGTTCCTTTTACTTGTATTACAAATTCACGTCCTAAGCTTTTAGCTTGTTCCATAATTGCTTTTGGAGTGCGCTCTTCATCAAAAATAAGTTGTGTAATTCCGTATCTGTCACGTAAATCTACCCAAATCATAAAACCTTTATCTCTTGATTTTTGCACCCAACCTGCTAATGTTACTTCTTTATTGATGTGTGATGCGTTCAGCTCTCCACAAGTATGACTTCTATACATATTTTAAATATTTGAATGGTAGCTTTATATTTTGAAATGGATAATGCTACGTCTATATTGATATAATTTTGGATGCAAATTTAAGGAATTAAAACCCGTTAAGAAAACAAAAAAGCAGGAACAAAATTAATTTTGTTCCTGCTTTTTTGTTTTAATGCCAATTTTGATAAAAAATAAGCCTTTTTAATGTATTATTTTATGTTAGAATTGGTATAGGTGTTTTTTATCTCTTCAAAGCAAAATGCGCTCTAAATTCTTTTTGAGTAGCATTGCCTACTTCTCCTTCTATGTAAATGATTTTAAACCAATAGTCGGTTGCTGGCATTGGGTTACCATTATACGTTCCATCCCAACCTTGAGCATCTGGATCCAATTGTTTTAACAGCTTACCAAATCGATCAAAAATATAGATTTGAGAAATCGGGATACCTGCTTGACCATTAATTGCCCAA
>CAZSQD010000099.1:0-8511 GCA_964608925.1 uncultured Kordia sp. | reverse complement strand
AAGGTATTTTACAGTATCAAGTTACTCCAGATAATATAATTATTACCACTACTCCTAAATTTCAACAATTTCAGAAATACATTATTTTATATCAAAAATTTAGTGAATTATACGCACATCAATACATTTTATTACAAACTCCATTAGCTGAAAATTTAAAATTAAATACTACAATTAATAAATACTCATTTTTATATAAAGAATTGATTGACAAACATAAAAATGACCCTTATTTTATTAATGAAGTTGCAATACATTTAGAAGCAATTATTTTACTTCCTATACTGGTTTCTCTTAATTTTAGAGCCGATTTATTAAATACAAATGCTAAAAAATTAATAACCTCAAACATAGCTACTGTTTTTGAAAATTTAGCAATTACTGTAGCTGGTAAATTTACTGCTAAAGGAGTATTTTTAATGGCTAAAAGTTATGCTTATGGTGTAACTACGTCCTATTTTCCAACACTTGCCCGTATTGAATCTTATTTAACAGGAGATTTTAATTCGTATTTTAATTTGGATAAAAACGGCAATGAAAAACATGTATTGAGAGCTTTAAATGTTTGGGGGAGCGGCGATGCACACGCTACTTATTTTAAAAAATTTGATCAAGTAATCTTAGATATTTTCAACAAACCCTTACAGCAACAACCTAAAGGAATTATTGATGTAGGTTGTGGTGATGGGACTTTATTAGCACATATTTTTAATTTAATTTGGAATAAAAGTAACCGTAGAGCTGATTTACAACAAAATAAACTCATTTTAATTGGTGCCGATTATAACAAGGAAGCTTTATTAAGTACACAACGCAATTTAAAAAAAGCTGATATTTGGGCGGAAGTAATTTGGGGCGATATTGGTAACCCAAATGAATTGAATAAAAAGCTACAAGAAAAATTCCAGATTTCATTGGGTGATTTACTTAATGTACGTTCTTTTTTAGATCATAATCGTCCGTTTAATGCTCCAAAAAATGAACCAGATACTTACAATTATTCTACGGGTGCTTTTGTACATAGAGGTAAGCATTTAAAAAATGCAACCGTAGAGCAAAGTTTGGTAGAACATTTTTTAAAATGGCAACCCTATATTACTACTCATGGCTTACTCATGATTGAGTTGCATACTGTAAGTCCTAATAAAGTGAGCTTAAATTTAGGAAGAACTCCTTGTACCGCTTATGATGTTACGCATGGTTTTTCCGACCAATATATTGTGGGAGTTAATACGTTTAAAAGGGCAGTAAAAAAAGCAGGATTGACCATTGATGAAACGCATAATTATGTTTTCCCAAATACCGAAACACCAACGGTAAGTATTAATTTAATTGCAGGTTAGGTTATAAACGGCAATACTTAAATTTTTACAAGAAAATTGTGGTAGTGTATTAGCGATAATTTGTTTTTTCACAAATTCGTGGCTATCTCTAACCCCGTTTACTAATGCGATTTTAAGTAATACCTCCATATACTTGGTAGCTGGGAGTTTATTTGTGAAACAATCACTAAATACGTAAAAACACCTCACAGGTTTTTAAAACCTGTGAGGTGTTTTTACGTATTCTGCTTAAAAAAATCATCTTCTTTTATTCGAAAATTTATTGAATAATGTTTTCTTTTTGGTAGATAATACACCAACGGTTGGGTAATAACCTCGTCCGTAATTGGAGCGTTTATCTTCTTCTAATCGTTTTGCAATTTGATTGGTCATTTTAATTACAAAAACCTCTTCGGCGTTTGGGAAGGATAAATCATGACCATCATGGTCTATTTTTTTTCCTCTAGAAGAATGATCCTGTTTTCTATGGTGATAATCTTCCGTTTCATGTAATTCATTATAACAATGAATCAATTCATGAGAAAATAGTGCAATTGGAGAGTTGTACCCTCTATTGCGTTTAAACCATTGTTTTTTGTGGTTTTTTCTAAATGACACCCCATGTGTATCATAAAATGTAACTCGGTTTAATGAAGGGCTATAGGTGTTTTTTGTAGCAAATACAATGATAATTGAATTTACGGTATCTGCTAATAATGTATCTATAACATCTACTTTTTTTAATTCGCCTTCATCTTGATATGTAATGGTTAATAAGCTGTGTTTTACCATAAAATCAAGAGCAACCAATGTATTTTTTAAAAACCGATCACTCACAGTTGTGTAATCTCTATTTTCTTGATAGTTATACGGGACTAAATTTCCTGTAAGGGTTTTGATTTGCATATTTACAATTTCATTTCTGGGATATCACCTTCAATAATTAAAGTTCCTTCAGTAGCGTTTTTAATTTCTTCAACGGATACTCCTGGAGCGCGTTCTAATAGCTTAAAACCTTTATCAGTTACTTCTAAAACCGCTAAATTGGTTACTATTTTTTTCACACAACCAACTCCAGTTAATGGTAGTGAACATTTTTTTAATAGTTTTGATTCGCCCTTACGGTTGGTATGCATCATAGCTACAATAATATTCTCAGCAGAGGCTACTAAATCCATTGCACCACCCATACCTTTTACCATTTTACCTGGTATTTTCCAATTGGCAATATCACCGTTTTCAGACACTTCCATGGCGCCTAAAATGGTTAAATCAACATGTTTACCACGTATCATAGCAAAACTGGTTACCGAATCAAAAAAACTTGCACCTTTTAAAGTAGTTATGGTTTGTTTACCTGCATTAATAATATCCGCATCTTCTTCACCTTCAAAAGGAAAAGGCCCCATCCCTAATACACCGTTTTCACTTTGAAACTCCACTTCAATACCTTGTGGTATATAATTGGCTACTAGAGTAGGTATTCCAATACCTAAATTTACATAATATTTGTCTTGTAATTCTTGTGCAATACGCTGTGCTATACCGTTTTTATCTAACATTTTGAGTTGTTTTTAAGCTATGATGTAAAGCTAATCATTTTTTTGGGGATAGCCATAAAAAAATGCCTTCTCATTAAAGAAGGCATTTTTTAAATAATTTGTGTTTTAAATAATATTATATTCCCATTACAGAAAAATCATCTAATCTAAACGCACCATCAAGTGTATTATCTGTACCTGAACCTGTATATTTAAATGCCACATATAAATTACCTGTATAGCTTGATAAATCTACTGAACCAGAATTAATCCAAGTATAGTTTGAACTACTTATAGATGCTAAATTAGCTGAAACGGGTATCCATGTTGCGGCTAAAACATTTGTTCCATCATAATCTGTAGATACAAATACTTCTAATGTATTTAAAGCAGAATCTAAGTGATGTTTTGCGGTTGTAAAACTTAATAATTCTGTAGTTTGAGCATCCATATCCATCACAGGAGAAACTAACCAAGCAATGTTACTTGCATCACCTGAGTTATAAGCACTAAACTCTGTAAACCCATTGCCACTATATGTTTTTTCTCTCCATACTCTACCACCTGCTTCTGCAAAGTTTGTCCAACCTGTGATGTTTAAGTTTGTATTGTTTGTTGCGGTATTAAAGTCTTCTTCTAAAACAGGATTGAAGTCATTAATATCTAAAGGAGTACATCTTGTATTATCCATTTGTACATCTGCCACATTATTTAGCACCATTACCATATAACTACCATTATAATTGTTATTAATAACTCCTGCTATTGTACCAGAACCTGTTGGTAATGGGATGTTTTTAAAGTTTGCAAATGTACTTGTTTCTAATGTGAAATTTACATATCCAAAACCATCACAATACTCTAATGCTCTTGGAGTATCATAGCTATCATTGGCATTTACAAATAACGCTGTTGCTAAGTTGGTAGGAAATTGTGCTTCTGATTTTACAAACATACCTATATTTCCTGCTCCAATTTGTTGTAACGCTAAATCTAAAGGTACTATTACCTCCGTTACATTTGATCTTAAAATTTTAACTGCTGCCACATTTGATCTAAATGCTTCAACTTCATCTCCATCTGCATTTGGTAACTCACCAATTGCAATCACACCATCACCAGAGCGTGTTTCTCCTACATACATATCTTTTAAATTGATATATACCTCTCTACCAAAATTATATTTTGCAAATAAATCCGATGCGTCAACTACAACTTTTATAGCTGCTGTTGGGTTAGTTGGACTATCTTGCATAAAAAATTCTTTATAAAAATTTCCTGACTCATCAGAAGATGTTACATACCCTTTTACATACACATCAGATGTGATTTGTGTTACAGTACCTGACACAAATTGATCTTTTACTTGTTGGATAGTTAACTCTGTAGCGTTTGCTAAAAGAGTTGTTAAATTAGCATTTTCTGTCGCTCCTAAATTTGTTGGTACTGAATAATCATCATCATGTACACATGCTGTAAATGTTCCTATAAAAAGAACTACTGCTATTACTTTAAATATTGTTTTCATTTTACTTAATTTTTAATGTTATATAATAAGACGAAACATTTGTTTCATCATTGCTTTAATTTCTAACTTTATTTTTTTTAAGAATCTATTCGTTAAGGATTAGAAACGGAAATATACGTTCATGTAATAGGTTGTACCTCTACCAAACCAATATTTAGAGCCAAATAACTTACCTCCTGGTCTATTACTATCTTCTAATAACTCCGAATAATTACCATTTCTACTTTGTTCATAACCTCCTGTTTTATACGTTTCACCCAAAACATTAGCTACACTTGCAAAGAAACCAACATATTTATTACCAATTTTCCAAGATTTACCACCTACTAAATTAACTAACATATAATCATCAAATTTTTCTTGTTTTAATAATGTTTTAGCTATTTCTGGGTTATAATTTATTAATGGAAGTTCATCTATAGGGTCTAAAGTAAAGAATTTAGTTCTTGACACTGCTCCTACATCAACATAAGCATGTGAAAAGAAATTTACTGTAGCACCAAACCACCAGTATTTTGGATCTCTATATTCAAACCCTACACTTGCAGCACGTTGAGGACCACCTGCAACATTATAATTTTTTAAAGCAGATTCTCCATAATTTTTAAAACCATCATTTCCTGTAGTTGTTATTCCGTCATTATCTAAGCCCACACCTGTTAAGATTACATTAGGGTTACTGGTATAAACAGACTCTCCAAAAGCTAAAGCTCCTTTTAATTTTATAGTTGGTGTTACCTGTGCTTCTATCCCAAATTCAATTCCCATATTTTGTTTATCTATACCATCTAGAGCTTCTTGAATAAAACTTGATTTTGAGCCAGTTTGAGCAACTCCTGCAATACCATCAGTATAAAAGAATGCCACTTCAGTAGCGTCTTCTATGGTAGCATAATACCCTGTTAAACGAGATTTTAAGATACCTGATCTAAAAATATAACTGGCATCAACAGCTGTTGTGGTTACTTCTTTTAAATTATTAACTATATTATGATTTTCTCGTGAGTTAGAAAAACTATTTCTAATAGTTGGTGCATCTTGAATGTATGCTCCATTTACATCAATTAAATGTTTACCTGAAATTTTATACGTTACCCCTGCTTTAGCTCCCAATTTAGTAAAATCTAATTTCTCACCTTTTCCTAAAGAGTTATTTATAAAATTTCCGTTTTGGTATAATCCTTCTCTTTGATAAGTAGTATTACCATATTGACCACCTAAGTAAAAATCTACTTTATTGTATTTAAACTGCCCTTGTGCAAAAGCATCATAACTTGTAGATAAATAATTGTAGTTGTACTTAAAAGTATCTCCTTCCGTAACTTTTCTATTTGGGTTTAATACATTGCTATCTGTTAATAAAAACTTATCTCTATCAGAATAATTAACTCCGCCTAGTAAATCCAATACTTTTGCATAATTATGAGATTCTAAAGTAGTATAGTTAATGGCTGCATCTAAAGATATATTCTCATTAATTTCGGTATTAAAAATGGTATTGAAGTTCCATTGTTTGTCATCATTTCTGTCTTCATACAATACAAATGCATCAAGGGTAGAGTTAGAAATATTCGCATCGTACATATTATTCCAATTAATTTGACCGTCATTTGAAAAATTTTGCTCTAATATATAAGCATTCGCTAAACTAGTATTACTAGTATCATAACGTAATGCATAGCTTGGTAGTTTTTTATAATAGGTAGGATCTGGATTACCTGCATTATAATCAATACGGCTATTACCAATATGTCCAAATTGATACGCTACATTAGTATTTAGTGTAGTTTTATCAGAAATTGTCCAATAATGGTTTAACATTAAAATTGGTTCGTCTACTTCTTTAATACGAGAATTTCTTTTTTCTCCATCTTGATATCCCCAATATGAGTTGTATTGATTTCCTTTTAAATCAAAAACTTCTTGGGTCATACCTGCCGATTTACCTCTACGGTTTGGCGTGTAAATAGACGTAAAGTTAATACCGTGTTTGTCGTTAATTTTCTTTTCAATAGAAGCAAACATAGAATTGGCATCATAAACACTACCGTCATTATATCCTTCTTCTGCCCAACGTCTTCCTGCTGTAATGGTATAAGACCACCCATTTTCTAATAAACCAGAAGAATGTGTTGCCATAATACGGTTGGTATAACTTCTATTTGATGACGCATAAGACAAACGTGTACCTTTACGGTATTGTGATGCTCTTAAATTTACATTAGTTGTACCACCAACATTACCAAAAGCATAATCATTAGCTTTTGAGCCACTTACAAAATCTTGGTTACGCATTACATCATTAATACCTCCCCAATCACTCCATTGTGGACGACCGTTAAAAATTTTGTTCATACGAATACCGTTTAATAACATCGTACCGTTTTCTGAATCTAAACCTCTTACTTTAAAATAAGTAGCACTAAACTCATACGCTGCAGCTCTTGCAAATACATCTTTAGAAGATTGTAAAATACCTGATGTATTAGAAGATACACTCTCGTCATTATCTAACTCGTCATCGGTTAATGAGATAGAAAAATCTTCACCTTCACCTAAATCTTCCGTTAAAATTAACGTAGAAATATCTACTGTTTTTCCTGCTGCAATAATAATAGTGTAGTCTTTAGAAAGATAACCTTCTTTTGTTACTACTAGCGTTTGCTCTCCTAATGGTAAGCCGCTATCAAAGTTAAAAACACCTAAATCTCCTGTTGTTTGAGATAAAGCTGTTCCTTTAATAGATACTGATACATTAGGTAATGGATCTGTAGTATCGCCGTCAATAACTTGACCTTTAACAACGGTTTGCTGTGCTTGCATAGCAAATAATGTTGCCAACCCGAACAATACTGTCAAAATTGTTTTTTTCATAAGTAATTTACTGATTAATAATTTTTTAAATTAATTTGAAGTTCACTGATTCTTCGGTGCAAATATACATAATTCATAATAAATAATTACCTTTGTTTTTTATTTTGTAATTTTTGGCTTAAATTTTGAGATATCTATAATGGTATCATAATCTTTTGGTATTAAGAAGCTTAAAATAAAAATGGTTTAATATGATTAATAAACTCACAACAATGAACTTAAAACAATTTATCCTGCTTTTTTTAATAGTAGGAATGAGTGCAACTGCACAACAAAAAAAACGTTACAAAATTAATACTGTAGCATTTTACAATTTAGAAAATCTTTTTGACACCATAAATGATCCTAATAAATTGGATGAGAAAAGTCCGATTATGGATATGAGTCCAAAAGAAAGAGGTATTGTATACCCTAAAAAAATTGCCAACATGGCAAAAGTAATTTCTAGAATTGGTGTAAACCCAAAATTCAATAAAAACATGCCTGCTGTTATTGGTGTTTGTGAAATAGAAAATAAAGACGTTTTACATGACTTGATAAACGACCCACAATTGCGTAAAAAAGATTATGATATTATTCATTTTGATTCGCCAGATGTACGTAGTATAGATGTTGCTTTTTTATATCAAAAAAAATTATTTAAACCTTTAAACTTCAGTAAACATGAATTGGTAATTTATGATAATAATGATCCAACCAAACGTATTTATACTCGTGATCAATTATTGGTTACTGGTAAATTAGAAGGAGAATTGATGCATTTTATTGTCAATCATTGGCCGTCACGTAGAGGTGGTGAAGCCCGTAGTAGACCCAAACGTGTTGCTGCTGCAAAATTATGTAAAAGCATTGTAGATTCTTTACAAACTATTGACCCGTACGCAAAAATTATTATTATGGGCGATATGAATGATGACCCTTTTAATGAAAGTGTAAAAAAAGTATTACAAGCACAAATAAATAAAGAGGATGTTGAGATAAAAGGAATTTTTAATCCAATGATGCGCATGATGAAAAAAGGAATGGGAACATTGGCTTACCGCGATGCGTTGAATATTTTTGATCAACTCATGTATACCAAACCTTTTTTAGATAAAGATTACAATACTTTTAAATTGTATAAAACAGGCGTTTTTAACCCTGCTTATATGGTAAATAAAAAAGGACGTTATAAAGGATACCCATACCGTAGTTTTGTAGGAGCTACTTTTACAGGTGGTTATAGCGATCACTTTCCGGTATACAG
>CAZSQD010000098.1:0-8595 GCA_964608925.1 uncultured Kordia sp. | reverse complement strand
TTATCATCACATAAAATATAATCATTTATGACTGCAGGAAAAGTAGGTAATGGATTGAGTATTAAATTAAAAGTTTCGGTGTCATAACAATCTCCAAAAGAGTTTGCTTCTATACGAGCAAAAATAGGTTGCCCGCCACTTGCATAGGGTGAAGTTAGTGAGTTTATGTTTGCGTCTGCGTCTGGTTGACTTGCATGGTAAGTAATTGTGTAGTCTGCTACAGCTTGTGTGCCTAAAATAATAGCATCATTATCTGCTAAATTAAAATTTTCGGTATTATCTGATAATAAGTCACAAAGCACTAAGTTGTTTGCAGCAGTAACGGTAGGAGTTGTGTGAAAAGAAATGGTTACACTCTCTTCGTCCTCACAAACGCTAGTACCTGATTGTGGTATGCTTGCATTTAATGTGTATATGCCTGAAACAGTAGGTGTAATGGTGGCGTTGGTTTCGTTTTGAGCAAAACCGTTAGCAATAGTCATTTCTATGCCATTTAATGACCATTGGTAAATAACACCAACGGTATTTACAGTACCGTCTAAAGTAGGAAAAGAGCCGTCACAAATATCAGCTACGCCATTTACAATAGTAATACCATTAAGGTTTAGCGTTATGCCTAATGAAAAACTTCCACCTTCTAAAAATACAGCTGAATCATAACTGCTATCTTGCAATTCTGCAATAACTAGTTTAATATGATAAGTTTGACCTGCAACAACATCTGCCTCTGCTGTTAAGGGTACGGTTTGTCCGTCAAAAGAAATACCACTACCACCACTTAAAGCGGTGTCGTAATACGTTGGTAAAGCAACGGATCCTAATTGTCCTGTTCCGCAGCTGTTTAGTGTGTGAATGTTAGTTACACTTACGGGTATATTTGTATAATTACCTGGGGAAGCAGCATCAGGTATTAAAGCAATATTTTTACCACCTAAATCTAAAACTAAATCAGGGGTTGCAGGGTCGGCATCATGATTGTATGAGTTGGTGTTGTTAATACCTGGTCCTGAAATAATAAAAGCAAACGCATCAGAATAACTACAAGGAAAAGTACCTGTATATTCCTCCGAAGCCATTAAATACCTAAAACTAATGTGGTTTACAGTGGGTATAAAATCAAACTCTATTACGGAAGCGTCATTTACATTTGTTAAAGTAGTACCTAAAAGCGTTGCAATATCAGCATCTCCAGCTTGATTACTATCGTCATTTGAGAAATTACCATTTGGTCCAATACTACTGGTAATGGCACCTGTACTTAAAATAATTCCTTTATTGAAAGGAAAATTACTACCATTTTGTTCAAAATATCCTACCCCATTAAAGTTAGAGCCAGTAGTTTGAGTCCAATTGGAAGTGTTAGCACACGGCCCTTCAATTAAAACATCTTCAATAAGTCCTTGAGTGTTGTATGTGGTGACATCGGTAGTTATTTGTTGTGCGTTAGCTGTCACCGCAAATAAAATAATTGAAAACGCAAATAATAATTTTTTCATGATGTGTAATTTATTGTACAATTGTAATAACGCTCTGCAAGATAGAAACCCTACCTATAAAACGCAAATAAAATCGATAAAGTGTAGTTATTTTAAATAGAGGTAACTTTTGTTATAATCAATAATTGCTTTTCCTTTTTTTAAAATATCAGCACCAATAATGCCATCTACAGGGTTTGAGTGATGGTTTATTAACGCTTGGTTTGCATGAGAGAGGTCAAAAATAACAATTTTATTCTTTTTTGATTTCCAATCCTTAATTTTAAGTGTTACTTTTTTAGCAATTTTTGTATCCATGTCAATTGCACCTGCGCCAGAAGCTTTGGTGTTACTGTTTAGTGGTGTTAGTTTAAATTTGTCAACTAAATTAATATCAATGCAGGTATTGGAAGCTCCAGTGTCAATAATAAATTTCCCTTTTACACCATTTATTTTTGCAGTTACCTTAAAATGATTGGTTTTAGTCAATTTCATTTTAATTTTTAAGTAAGCTTTTTCAGAAAGATAGTGTTGTAATGACATATTTCAATATTTTTGCAAAAGTAAACAAATAAACCTATGATTTTAACTGATACCCATACGCATTTATATAGTGATGCTTTTGATGAAGATAGAAGGGAAATGATGCAACGCGCATTTGATGCAGGAGTACAACGCCTATTTTTACCCGCAATAGATTCGGAATTTATACCTGCAATGGAGCAAATGGAAAAAGAATACCCTAATCAAGTATTTTTAATGGCAGGTTTGCACCCTACTCATGTTAAAGAAAATTATAAAGAAGAATTGGCATTGATAAAAAACCAACTCAACACAAGAAAATTTGTAGCTATTGGCGAAATTGGCATGGATTTATATTGGGATAAAACTTTTATAAACGAACAAAAAGAAGCTTTTAGAGCGCAAATACAATTGGGAAAACAATATCAATTACCAATTGTAATACATTGTAGAGATGCTTTTGATGAAGTTTTTGAGGTATTGGAACAGGAAAAAGGAACAGAGTTATTCGGAATATTTCATTGTTTTACGGGTACTTTAGAGCAAGCTCAGCAAGCTATTTCATATAATATGAAATTGGGTATTGGTGGTGTGGTGACCTTTAAAAATGGTAAAATAGATCAGTTTTTAAATCAAATAGATTTAAAACATATTGTTTTAGAAACCGATGCTCCGTATTTAGCACCAACCCCTTATAGAGGAAAAAGAAATGAGAGTAGTTATTTGTTAAATGTTGCAGAGAAAGTATCTGATATTTATGAAGTTTCCTTGAAAGAAATTGCGAGTATAACTACTGAAAACTCAAAAGCTATTTTCGGAATTTAATTACGGAGCGATAACCAATTGGTATAATTCATATTTTTTTCGTTCATTTGTGCAACTAATAAAAACTAAAAAATTGTCAAAATTTGATAAAATAAGACCGTATCATGATGCGGAAGTAAACGAAGCATTACAAGTAATAGGAAGACATCCTATGGTGAAATCAATGTTACAGTTTATTTTCCTACAAGCAACGGATGCGTTTATAAAAGGGGTATTGGGTAATTGTTATTCAATTAGAGATTTTCAAACGAAAGTAATTGCACGAGGAATCCAAAATGTATTATCAAGGTCTTCAGAAGGTTTGACAACAAATGGTTTTGAAAAATTAGATAAAAATACCGCTTACCTATATATATCTAATCATAGGGATATTGTTTTGGATACAGGTTTAATCAATTTGTCGTTATTTCATCAAGGAATGGTCATGACAGCTTCTGCAATTGGAGATAATTTGGTGCAGCAATCATTTTTATTAGGTTTGTCAAAACTAAATAGAAGCTTTTTAGTACAGCGTGGTTTAACACCTCGTGAAATGCTTATGAGTTCTAAATTATTGTCAGAATATATATCAGAAAGTATCATTGTAAATAATAGATCTATTTGGATGGCACAACGAGAAGGGCGTACAAAAAACGGTAATGATGTTACTCAACAAGGGTTGTTAAAAATGTTGTCTTTAGCAAAATCAGAAAACAGTGAATTCAAACATTTTAAAAACCTAAAAATAGTACCCGTTGCTATTTCGTATGAATTTGACCCTACGGATATGTTAAAAATGCCAGAATTAATGGCAAAACATTATGAGGAAGAATATATAAAATCTGAAAATGAAGATTTTAATTCTATTTTAAAGGGGCTTACAGGTAATAAAAAGCGCATTCATATTGGAGTAGGAGAGGTTTTGGACGTGGCTATGGATGTAATTAGTGAATCAGGAGCGGGTAAAAACAAGCAACTTCAAGAATTAGCATTATTAATAGATCAAAAAATACATCAGCAATATAAATTATGGCCTACCAATTATTTAGCCTATGATATGTTGTTTGGAGTAGAAAAATATAAAGCGTTTTATACGAGCAAAGAAGAACGTCAGTTTCAACGTAGAATAGAAAAACGTGTTGATAGTAATAATAAAATAGCTTTAGAAAACTTTTTATTAATGTATGCAAACTCTGTTGTAAATACCGAAAAATTAAATGGCAACTAAACCAAACATCTTATTAATTTATACAGGCGGAACCATTGGTATGGTAAAAGATTTTGAAACCAAAACCTTACGTGCCTTTAATTTTGATAATTTATTAATACGCATACCAGAAATCAAACAATTAGATTGTAATATTTCTACAATATCTTTTGATGAGCCTATAGATTCATCAAACATAAATGTGGAGCATTGGGTAAGAATAGCACAAATAATAGAAGATAATTATACTGCTATTGATGGTTTTGTTGTGCTCCATGGGTCAGATACCATGTCATACACCGCATCAGCATTAAGTTTTATGTTGCAAAACCTACAAAAACCAGTTATTTTTACAGGAAGTCAGTTACCAATAGGTGATTTACGTACGGATGCAAAAGAAAATTTAATAACTGCAATACAAGTTGCCTCTTTAACTAAAAAAGATGGTACGCCTAAAATTAAAGAAGTTTGTTTGTATTTTGAATACAAATTATATAGAGCCAATAGAACTACAAAAATTAACGCAGAGCATTTTGAAGCTTTTTCTTCACCAAACTATCCAGAATTGGCAGAATCGGGTGTGCATTTAAAAGTGTTTAAGCGTAATTTGTTAAAGGAGAAAAACAGAGCGCAATTTAGTATACATGCTAAAATGTGCACCAATATAGCAGTATTAAAATTATTTCCAGGAATAACAGAAGCTGTAGTGGTAGCAGTGTTAAATATTCCTAATTTAAAAGGAGTAGTATTAGAAACGTATGGAGCAGGTAACGCGCCAACACTACCTTGGTTTTCTAAATTATTAGAAAAAGCCTTAAAAAAAGGAATGCAAATTGTTAATGTAACACAATGCGTAGGTGGTAGTGTAATAATGGGACAGTATGAAACCAGTATGCATTTACAAAACTTAGGGTTAATATCTGGAGGTGATATTACTTTTGAAGCTGCAATAACCAAGCTAATGTATTTACTGTCAGCAAATACACCTACAAATGAATTTAAATCTGTTTTTGAGAAATCTATAAAAGGAGAGCTTACAGATAATTTTCAGTAAAAAAATTCCTCAAAAATTTTAGCAAACCATATTTTTTTCGTTATTTGGCTGTGATTTTAAAAGCAGATGAGTAAAATTTCATCAAAATAAAGTCAAATAAGAAATAAAAAAATTATATATTTAACCTTTACTAATTTAATTAAGAACTTAAAAATGAAAAAATTATTTTCTATTGTACCAGCAGTTGGAATGTTATTAGCAGGAGCTCAGGTGAATGCATCAAATAACGCATACGCGGTAGCAGCAAACATTCAAACAATTATTCAAGACGCTCCAGAAGGAGGGTTTGGACACGAAGGACTTAAAACACGTTTTATTGAAGGTGGTGCAGGTTTTATGGGTGTTGTATTATTATGTTTAATTATTGGTTTAGCTTTCGTAATTGAAAGAATCATTTATTTAAATATGGCAACTACCAATACAAAAAAATTAACTTCAGCAGTTGAAGACGCATTACAATCTGGTGGTGTAGAAGCAGCAAAAGAAGTGTGTAGAAATACAAAAGGACCAGTTGCTTCAATTTTTTATCAAGGATTAGATAGAGCACATGAAGGAGTAGAATCTGCAGAAAAAGCAGTTGTTGCTTATGGTGGAGTTCAAATGGGACAGTTAGAAAAAAATGTTTCTTGGGTATCTTTATTTATCGCCATTGCACCAATGTTAGGGTTTATGGGTACGGTAATAGGTATGATTAGTGCATTTGATCAAATTGCAGTAGCAGGTGGTGTTGATGCATCATTAATTGCAGGAGATATTAAAATTGCATTATTAACAACGGTATTCGGTCTTATTGTTGCAATTATCTTACAAGTTTTTTACAACTACATTGTATCTAAAATTGATGCTATTGTAAATGATATGGAAGATGCATCAATCTCTTTGATTGATTTATTAGTAGCAAACAAAAAATAATAACCTCTTGAGTAGTTATGCTTATATAGCATAACATATATCAAGGTAAAAATCATATATCTTATGAATTTACAAAAAATAATGAATATTGGTATCGCTTTAGTAAGTGTTATCGGTTTGGTTTTCTGGATTTTGATTGCTAAGGATGAAACTAATACAGGAATGATTAGTAACATGATTTGGTTAGGTAAAATTTTAGTATTTGCAGCAGCGGCAATAGCAGTGTTGTTTTCTATTAAAAATTTAGCATCAAGTCCTGCAAAATTAAAAATGGCAGTAATTGCAATAGTTGGTTTATTAGCTATTGTTGGTATTAGTTACGGTATGTCTTCAGGAAATGAAGTAGTAAGTAATACAGGAAAATTAATGGCTACTGAAGGTGCTTCAAAATGGGTAGGTACCGGTTTACGTGTAGTATACATTTTAGCGGTATTAGCAATTGCAACAATTGTATTTGGAGGAGTTAAGAAAGCATTAAATAAATAAACTATGGGAAGAAGATCAAGTCCAGAAGTAAATGCAGGGTCAATGGCAGATATTGCCTTCTTGTTATTGATATTTTTCTTAGTAACAACTACCTTTGAGCAAGATAATGGGGTAACCCGTAAGTTGCCACGTTGGGAACCAGATAGACCAGATACTGATATAGTTATCAAAAAGAAAAACATTTTCACAGTAGTTGTTAATAAAAACAACCAAATGTTAGTGGAAGATAATTTGATGGAATTGAAAGATTTGCGTGCAGCAGCCATTAAATTTATTGATAATGGTGGAGGTAAAAGTGCTGATGGTAAAACTTGTGATTATTGTAAAGGCGAAAGAAGTCCTTCATCATCTGATCATCCATCAAAAGCAATTATTGCTTTAAAAAATGAGCGTGAAACTAGTTATGAAACCTTTTTAGCAATACAAGATGAATTAGGTGCAGCATATTTATTTTTAAGAGACAGAGAAGCGGAACGTTTATATGGTCAAGGGAACACCTATACCAAAATGAACAAAGTTTTTAGAGATCCTCAAGTAAAAGATGATGTACTTAAAGGAAAATTGAAGAAAAGATTGGATAAATTAAAGGACATGTATCCTCAAATTATATCTGAAGCAGAATCTAAAAAAAGATAATTATGGCAAAGTTTAAAAAGAAAAAAAGTGGAGAATTGCCACAAGCATCTACAGCAGCTTTACCAGATATTGTTTTTATGTTGCTCTTCTTTTTCATGACGGTAACCGTTATGAAAGATGGTGATTTAATGGTAGAAAATAAACTACCTTCTGCAGAAACTGTAGAAAAATTAGATCGTAAAAACAAAAAAATCATGTACATATATGCTGGGAAACCTGCAAAAGGATATGAAAAATTTGGTACAGAAGGCGTATTGCAATTGAATGATAAAATTGCACAACCGTCCGATTTAAAGCAGTTTATTTACTCGGAATTAGCATTGCGTAAGGAAGAAGTAATACCTTTTATGATAACCGCTTTAAAAGTAGATAAAAACGTAAATATGGGCTTAGTAACGGATATTAAAACCGCTTTACGTAAAGAAAATATGTTAAAAATTAGTTATATTGCTGGGAAACCAGGAGCAAAAAGGTAATTACATATTTGTTAAAATATAAATGGCATTCTACGAAAGTAGGATGCTTTTTTTATTAGTAACAATACCCAAAAGAGTTTTGGTTTCTAAAAATTAATAAAATAAAGCTTAATGTCTCGCAACCTTGGGTTGAGGAGGTTTATTTTGTATCTTCGTACAATGCAAAAAACACTTTTTTATTTTTTACTTTTAGTTACTTTTCTTTCTAATGCACAAGAAAAGAAAAATGATAGTATTCCGTTTGAAGATTTAAAATATAGAGAAGATCAGTTTTATATTGGCTTTACATATAATTTTATTAATAATAAACCTGCAGCTATTTCGCAACAGGGGTTTTCTGGTGGTTTTCAATTGGGGTTTATTAGAGACTTGCCACTTAATAAAAAACGTAATTTAGGTTTGGGTTTAGGTTTAGGGTATGCCACAAACTCATACAATCAAAACTTATTAATACAAAAAAATGGTGGGGTAATACAATATGCAGTATTAGATAATGAGGTTACTAGCTACAGTAAAAATAAATTAAACATGCACATTGTTGAAGTTCCCATTCAATTACGTTGGCGGACTTCCTCAGCAAGTTCTCATAAGTTTTGGCGTGTGTATGCAGGTTTAAAATTTGGGTATGTGTTTAATACAGTAATAAAACACAAAGGCGAAATAGGTGATTTTAAATTAAAAAACACTGCTGATATTCAAAAAATACAAACTGATTTAGATTTAAGTTTTGGTTGGAATACGTGGAATTTCTACTTGTCTTATGGTTTGCAACCACTACTTAAAAAAACTGCAAAATTAAATGAGAAACCTATTGAAATGTCTACTATAAAATTTGGGTTACTATTTTATATATTTTAATTGCGGGGCGATAGCCTATCTTGATATGCATTGAAAATTAAAGGTTGTAGTATTCAGTATTTTTAGGAAAAGCATTTAGGTACATTGGTTTACTATACCCAATACGCCATCATTATAAACTGTGGGAATAGCCCCAAAACAAAGCCAATAATTAATTCTATTTTG
>CAZSQD010000097.1:0-8610 GCA_964608925.1 uncultured Kordia sp. | reverse complement strand
TAGTGTACCGTTAACGGTAACCGTATTGTTTGTAATGGTATAAGTCATAGGTACGGGTAC
This sequence comes from uncultured Kordia sp., assembly GCA_964608925.1. Taxonomy (GTDB): domain Bacteria; phylum Bacteroidota; class Bacteroidia; order Flavobacteriales; family Flavobacteriaceae. The sequence goes on along the minus strand of CAZSQD010000097.1, from coordinate 8,550 downwards.
TAAATTTCCGTTCATTTTTAGGTTTAGCGTCATAGTACCTTTAGTGTTGTTACCAACTACATTGCTAAAACCTCCACTAATTAGTGTAGTTTGATCCATAACACCAAAAAATAGTTTTTTAATTTTAGTATCTCGTTCTTCATTTTTAGAGAAAAAACTAGAAACAGGTATTTCAAAGGCTAAATTTTCAAACGCACCTTGTTTGGTTTTACTTGTAATTGGGTTGCTGATTTTTAAGGTTGTAAAAACACCTTTAACGCCTTTTTTTGCGGTTGTTTTATAAGCAGTCCAGTGTACTTGAGTTGCTTTAGCATCTATAGAATAAGTAGAAGGGGTGGCAACAATTGTTTTTTCTGTTTCAGTAGTTGTTTTGTTTTCTTTTTTACAAGCGGTTAATCCTAAAGTAGTAACGGCAAGTAGTAAAAATAATTTTTTCATAATTTCTAATTTTTTACAAGGATAAGTTCCTCAATGGTTAATTAATGTAAAGGTATAAAAAGAGTGTTTTACTTTATGTAAAGGCTCATGATTATTTTACGTTTTTAAATAGCATATTAGGTAAGTATATTTTCCGATACTTCCAATTTCAGCAACTGTTCAGCAATTAAACCTCTCAATAATTATAGGGATAGGCTAGCCCCGCGATTAAATAAGCTCAATCTTAACTTTATATTTGGTAATGGTTTCATTTACTAACTCAATGTATGCTAATTTAGCTTCATCTGGTGTTAGGTTGTTTACTTGTAAAAGCGCATTCATTTTAAAAGCATTCCTAATCATATCAGGATCTCCAGTACGGTAAAAATTAGCATTAGGAGATGCTTGTTTGTAAAAGGCATAAAATTGCAACCTTAAATCAATAGGAATATCAATAGTATCCATACTGTTTGCGGCATTAAAAGCTTTTAAAAATCGAGTATGTAGTGCTTCGTTTTTATCCATTTTTAGCAACAATTGTTTCGCCTCCTTTTACCACTTGGTTTAAAGTTACGTTTAATTTTGTATCTAAAGGTAAGAATAAATCTACTCTTGATCCAAATTTTATAAATCCAGCATCAGTACCTTGAACAACTTGTTCACCTGTTTTTGCATAATTTACAATTCTACGCGCTAATGCTCCTGCAATTTGACGGTATAAGATTTCTCCAAATGTTTTATTTTCAACAACAATGGTCGTTCTTTCATTTTCTTCAGATGCTTTTGGGTGCCACGCCACTAAAAATTTACCGGGGTGGTATTTGCTAAACTTTACCAAGCCGCTCATACAATAGCGAGTTACGTGTACGTTTATGGGTGACATAAATATAGATACCTGTAAGCGTTTTTCATTAAAATATTCTTTTTCAAATACCTCTTCTATAACCACTACTTTTCCATCTACGGGTGCAATAAGATGATTTTCATTAAACGCTGTATTTCTTTTGGGGTTTCTGAAAAACTGTAAAATAATAACTAATAAAAAGGTAGCAAGTGCATACGCTAAATACTGAATAATATTATTTGTGGTAAAATAATTAGCACCTAAAATTAGTGCTGTTGCTACAACAATTGCTAATATAATAGATTGATTTCCTTCTTTATGAAACATAGTTAAGTATTTGAAGATATAAATATACAAATGAAGATACAAAGATAAGACTATCCAAGCGATCTAAAAACCCACCGTGACCAGGTATTAAATTACTACTGTCTTTTATATTTGCTTCTCGTTTAAATTTTGAGGCAACAAGATCGCCAATTGCACCAGAAAAAGCAATAATAATACTTAAAATAATCCAGTGTATAATAGATAGGCTATTGGTGGTGCATGCAATAATTATAGCAGCAATTGTACCAAATACCAAACCGCCTAAAAAGCCTTCAATCGTTTTTTTAGGAGATATTTTTTCAAATAATTTATGTTTTCCAAATTGTCTTCCCACCAAATATGCAAAGGTGTCGTTTGACCAAATAATCACTAAAACACCAAAAATAATATGTGGGTTATAGGTGTTGCCTATTATTGAAGGTATTAGTGTTAATAACGCAAATGGTATAATAAGGTAGAGTAGAGGTAATTGCGATTTTAAAATGCTATTGGCCTCAAATTTTTGTAACTTAAAAAGTTTGTAGCTTAAAAATAAATGTGTGAGTAAGGTGATTGTAGCAAAAAGTAAAAATGCTTTATCAGAAATTTCTGTTTTGCTCGTAATGGTTAAATACGTAAAAAAAGCAACTACTATAATTTGAAAATAGGGTCTACTATTTTTTGAAGCAATTAATTTATTAAATTCCCAACAAGAAATTGCAGCGAATATTAAAAATAAAATAGCAAATGCAGCCTGCGAAGTGTAAATAGCTGTAATTAGTATTGTGATGTACACAAAACCAGAAATTGCACGTGTTAAAGTTTCATTCATGTTTTAAAGGTCTTCCAAAAGAAGCAAATATAAGTTTTTTGAATTACTCCCATAGGTAAGAAAGTCTTTTTCTTCAGAAATTTTAAAACATTTTAAAGTGGTTATATTAGAAGGAATTTGGTTGAAATTATTTTTATTTATAGACTTTAAGCCATCACCAATAGATTCTTTTAATTGACTTGTAGTGGCAAATAAAACAAAATTATTAGGTAAGGTGTCAATTTTTTGTTCTTTAATTTGATTAGAGGATATTAAAACAGATCCTTTATCGGCAATTAAACTTTCACAGCCTGTTAAAAAAAAAGAGGGGTTGCTATTATTTTCTGGGTATGTGAAGTTAAATTGTTTAAATTTATTTTTTAACGCATCATTGTAGCATAGTACATTTTTAGCATCCCAATTGTTTTCCTGCAAAATTGCTTGAAAATTTTCTAAAACGCTATCCAATGTAACGGAATACAAAAACTTACCTCCATTTGCAATAAAGTTTGTTGCAAATAACTCATCAACAGGTATTTTTGTTTTGGGCATAAATTTACTCTGTTCGTCTTGAGAAGGCGAATTGGAGGTGGTTTTTTTACCAAATAATTTATTAAAAATTCCCATTGTTGCGCAATAAGTCTTTATTAAGGGTATAGACTAAACCCAAAGGTAATAAAAAAACTTAATTTAAAATTAATTAAATTAAGTTTTCTTAAATAGATTTTGAAGTAAAAAAATTACTCTTCTTCTTTTTTTGCTTCAGGCATTTCTTTAATAAAAGGCCTTTTGCCAAATACTTTTTCTAAATCATCTTTAAAAATAACTTCTTTTTCAAGTAGTAGCTCCGCCAATTGCGTTAATTTATCTTTATGACTATCTAAAATAGTAATAGCTCTTTGGTATTGGGTTTCAATAATACTTGAAATTTCCGAATCAATTAATTCGGCAGTTTTTTCACTATATGGTTTTGAGAAACCGTAGTTTTCTTGACCTGAAGAATCATAATAGGTAACGTTACCTAGTTTTTCACTCAATCCATAAACAGTTACCATACCCCTTGCTTGTTTGGTTGCTTTTTCCAAATCACTTAATGCACCTGTAGAAATTTGATTAAAAATTACTTTTTCGGCAGCTCTACCACCCATAGTGGCACACATTTCGTCTAACATTTGTTCTGGACGCACAATCATACGTTCTTCAGGTAAATACCAAGCGGCTCCTAATGAGTTACCACGTGGTACAATGGTTACCTTTACTAATGGTGATGCGTATTCTAACATCCAACTAACAGTTGCATGACCCGCTTCATGAAAGGCAATGGCTTTCTTTTCAGAAAGTGTAACAATTTTATTTTTCTTTTCTAAACCACCAATAACTCTATCAACAGCATCTAAGAAATCTTGTTTTTCAATTTCTTTTTTATTGTTACGTGCCGCAATTAAAGCAGCTTCATTACAAATATTTGCAATATCAGCACCAGAAAAACCAGGTGTTTGTTTGGCTAAAAACTCAACATCTAACCCAGGTTTTAATTTTAGAGGGCGTAAATGCACATCAAAAATTTCTTTACGTTCTCTAACATCTGGTAAATCAACATAAATTTGACGATCAAAACGTCCAGCACGCAATAAGGCTTTGTCTAATACTTCTGCTCTATTGGTTGCTGCTAAAACAATTACGTTGTGTTTAGATCCAAAACCATCCATTTCGGTAAGCAATTGATTTAACGTATTTTCACGCTCGTCATTACTACCGCTCATTGCATTTTTACCTCTTGCTTTACCTATAGCGTCAATTTCATCAATAAAAATAATTGAGGGCGATTTTTCTTTCGCTTTCTTAAATAAATCACGCACTCTTGAGGCTCCTACACCTACAAACATTTCTACAAAATCAGACCCTGATAAAGAGAAGAAAGGTACTTGTGCTTCTCCAGCAACAGCTTTTGCTAATAAGGTTTTACCGGTACCGGGTAGTCCTACTAATAAGGCTCCTTTTGGTATTTTACCGCCAAGGGCAGTATATTTGTCAGGATTTTTTAAAAAATCAACAATTTCTTCAACTTCTTCTTTTGCGCCTTCTAAACCAGCAACATCTTTAAAAGTAGTTTTGATGTCTCCTTTTTTGTCAAATAATTTTGCTTTTGATTTTCCAATGTTAAACATTTGACCACCAGGTCCGCCACCTGCACCACCAGACATACGTTTCATAATAAAAATCCAAACACCAATTATTAAAATAAAGGGTAAAATAGAACCTAAGAGGTCATAAAAACTATTGTCTTGTGGTTTTGAAGTGTATTCAAACTTTTTACCTTTTTGCAATTCAGCATCTAAAAATTTTTCAAAGTTTTGAAGGTCTAAAAATTTAACCAAAAAATTAGGTTGTTCACCTGTAAAGGCAAATCCTTTTTGCGGTTGGTATTTTTTGTAAGCTTCTTTTTTTTGCGCCTCATCCGTTAAATATACATTTGCAATGTGCATATTAGGTACAATCTCAATATTTTTAATATCGTTTTGGTTACGTACCAACTCTTTAAATTTGGTAATTGAGTATTCGTTACCTTTAGGTGCTTCGGTTTTTAAAATGATCACCAATAGCACTAAGGAAATGATTCCGTAGATCCAAAGGGAATTAAATTTTATTTTTTTCGGCTGGTCTTTTTTCTTTTCTGACATTCGTGTACCTGTGTTTTTTTAATATTTACTTTCAATTAAAGTTGTTTTGGCATCTCCCCAAAGTCCTTCAATATCATAATATTCTCTAATGTGTTTTTGAAAAACGTGAACGGCAACATTAATGTAATCCATCAATACCCATTCAGCATTATCACTACCTTCAACATGCCAAGGTTTGTCATGTATTGCTTTACTTACTATTTTTTGAACAGAACCTACAATGGCGTTTACTTGTGTGTTTGAGTTACCGTTGCAAATTATAAAATAATCACATACTGTATTTTCTATTTCACGTAAATCCAAGATAGTAATATCTTCTCCTTTTACTTCTTCTATTCCTTTTATGATGTTTGCAATTAATGCATCAATATTTTTTGTATTTTCTAACATGTATTGTTTGTAATTTGAATTGGCAAAAATATTATTTTTTTATGGTTAAATGGTTAGTTTTATTATAAGTTTTACATTTGCAGTATCAAATTAATCAAACTCCATACCATTGACTCTACAAATGACTATTTAAAACAGCTTTTAATTGCTGGTTTGGTAGCTAATTTTACGGTGGTTGTAGCCAAAAAACAAACAAACGGTAAGGGGCAAAGAGGGGCGGTTTGGACTTCAGAAGCGGGTAAAAACCTTACTTTTAGTGTGTTTGTAGATATTTATTTTTTACCAATTGCTTATCAATTCTACTTTAATTGTGCAGTAGCATTGGCAATTTATAACGGGTTAGATAAATTAAATATTCCTAAATTAAGTTTAAAGTGGCCAAACGACATTTTGTCAGCAAATAAAAAAATTGCAGGTGTTTTAATTGAAAATACGATTCGATTTGAAAAAAAACAGGCAATTGTGGGTATTGGGTTAAACGTAAATCAAACCGAATTTAGTACTAATTTGAATGCTTCTTCTTTAAAAAATAGTACAGGAATTGTTTATAATTTAGATGAAGTGCTCCAAATAATAATAACCGAATTAAAGCTCCAAATAACACGTTTACGGGAAAAAGAATTTTTAAAAATTCATCAAGATTTTGAAGCAGTATTGTTCAGAAAAAACAAACCTTCTACGTTTAAAAATGCAGAAGGTGATTTGTTTATGGGTTTTATAAAAGGGGTTTCTAATACCGGTAAACTTCAATTATTGATAGAAGATGGTGTTGTAAAAGAATACCGTTTAAAAGAAGTACAGTTGTTGTACTAAGAGGTACTTAACTTGTCAGTTAATTGACCTACAAATTTAGTAATAGGTCCTTTTATCATCATTGCCATCATGGCGTTAAACTGCCCATCAAAAGTTAATTGCGCTTCTGTTTTATTAGCTTCAATTTCATTTAAAATAGCAGTTAATGTAAATGGCATTTTACCACCTGCAGCACCTAAAACTATTTTATCGGTTGTTTTTTCTTGTAAACGTAATTTAATATCTGGCATCCCTTTTAATGCAAATAGAAAGGTTTCGGAATCTAGCACTTCAAACTTTGTTCCTTCAGGCATTAATGCTCCAAAGTTTTCCATGGTAGTTAAATAAGTAGCTAATTCAGCTTTTGATTTGTTTACGGTAATTTTATTTCCTTGTATATTCATAATAATGTTTTGTTAAGAGGTAATAATCAAATAGCGTTCCATTCTGATGGGTTTTCTCTCCATTCTTTTAGTGTACGTTGATCTTCAGGGTAAATATATTCTGTTTCAGAAGCTTGCTCAATTAAATTATCATAATTGCTTAAGGTATATAAGGTTACATTGGCATTTTTAAAATTTTCTTCTGCAATATCAAAACCATAAGTAAATAAAGCTAACATTCCTTTTACAGTAGCACCATGTTCTTTTAGTGCTTCAACAGCTTTTAAACTACTACCACCAGTACTAATTAAATCCTCAATAACTACTACGTTTTTACCCGTATCTAAAAAGCCTTCAATTTGGTTTTTTCTACCGTGTTTTTTAGCTTCAGGGCGTACGTAAATAAAAGGAAGTCCTAATTCTTCCGCAACTAAAGCCCCAATGCCAATTGCTCCAGTAGCAACTCCAGCAATTACATCTGGCTTACCAAAAGCTTCAACAACTTGTTTTGCCAATTCTTGTCTTAAATAGGTACGTACCATTGGAAACGATAAGGTAACTCTATTGTCACAATAAATTGGAGATTTCCAACCAGAAGCCCATGTAAACGGGTTTTTAGGTTGTAATTTAATGGCATTAGTTTTTAGTAATAATGCTGCCGTTTGTTTAGCGGTGTCTTTGTTTAAAATCATATTGCAAAACTACTATAATTTTACTTTATTATGAATGTAAAATATAAAAAATATAGTAACTTTATCGGGTTGTAAATTATAAAGAAATTGATAAAATGTATAAAATTTTTGTAAATGAGCGCCCTATCATTCTAACTAATACGGTAATGAAAGAAACTGACTTTAAAGTTTTCTTGCTAAAAACTGCTAATTTAGAAGATGTGATTAAAAAATTACAGCGAGAAGTGTTTAGAGAAGTTTATTTATATCATCCAGAAGCTGATAAGCTATTGTCAATATTCAAAAAAAGATTAGGGTATCGTGTTGCAGGAGGTGGATTGGTTATTAATGCCGATAAAAAACTCCTTTTTATTGAGCGTAATAAAAAATGGGATTTACCAAAAGGACGTACCGAAAAAGGAGAGGATATTGAAACTACCTCATTGCGAGAAGTAGAAGAGGAAACAGGAGTTCAAGGATTAACAATTACGAAGTTTATGCAAGAAACTTATCATATTTATAAAAGTAACGGTAGGTTTAAATTAAAAATTACACATTGGTATTTAATGCAAACGGAATATACGGGAGCGTTAACACCACAAGCAGAAGAAGGCATTACACAAGCAGTTTGGAAAACGCCTGAAGAAGCCAAAAACGCATTGCCCAACGCCTACTCTAATGTTGCTATTTTAGCACATCAATATTTGAGTTCCTTATAATTTACAATAAAATAGCGTTAACGGGTATTGTTGTAGTGAATTTTATTTATCGTTTAGCTATGAATAGTACGGAGCAGAAAATCCGCGGATTTTCGTGTCGACACAAGCCATAAGCTTTTTGTTTTGATTTTAATTTTGTCGTTTTATAAAAGCCAAATTAAAAGGTTTGGCGACTATGTAAATATACACAAGCTCTCGGATTATACACCAACACCCGTATTATTTTATAGGTGTTGTTGGCATTAGTTTTTTAATTTTTCTTTCCCAAATTCAGTAAGAAAATCAGACCATTCTGAATAAGGAAGTAATATTTCTAAACTCCAAAGCTCATCAATATTCCTGATATTATGAATAAAGCAACGTTGTTCGACTATAACTTTTAGGCTATTTTTTTGAGGAATATATTTAAAAAAAAAATGTTGAATCATCATATACAGCATTACAATTGGTGTATGTTTTTAGAATTTCTTGGTTATATTCTTTTTCTTCATTTGATAAATTTATTTTTGCTAATCTTAGTTTTATTTCTTTGATTT
>CAZSQD010000096.1:0-8664 GCA_964608925.1 uncultured Kordia sp. | reverse complement strand
TTGGGCGCCAGAAATGAAAGGTTTCAGGCCTTTAGATATGTTTTATGAATCTGCGGGTTGTGTTGGTTTCTTTATTGACAGAGAAGATAAAAAAGGTTTGTACTTGTATAAATTTGACGGAGAAACACAAGCATTAGATATAGATTTTGAAGGTTATTTAAAACTCTTAGGAATGTCTAAAGGTTATGGTTGGTGGCAGAACTCTTTAATTGAAATAGCGACAGGAATATCACAACCAAATGTTAAAGCTTTTAAGGCAGAAATGCCGAAAATTTTCACAAACTTTAGTTGGGATGAATTTTGTGAACTTTATGAATCTTTAAGACTATCTAAAAAATAATAAACACACCCTAACAATGGCTAAAATTCATTTGGGAAGTGGTAAGTTGAAAGAGCAAAGCTTTGAATAAAGTCCGCTAAATATAAAATTTGATGTTTAAATGATAAAAGTTAAAAATAAAATTGTTACATTTAGCTATTCAACAAACCGAAAGTTCAGTACTTTGAAATCCCAAACGAAATCTTAGCCGAGACGTTGGCAACAATTAGAAAACACAATGAAAATACTTGATATTAATATGAATCTATCTACGAGATTATTAAGTATGATGCTTTTAATTACCTTGACTAATTCATGCAAGGGACAAGAAACAGAAAATAGAGACAATAAAAAAGTTGATTCGAGTCAACCAAAAAAAGAGAAATATCAGCCTTTCATTTACACAAATGAAAAACAACACTCTACTTTAAATGGGGCAGTTAGTGAATTTGTATGGCAAATTTATCAAGATAAAAAAGGAAATTATTGGTTTGGAACTAACCACGATGGTATTCTCGTCTATGATAATAATTCACTTATTCAATATACTCCTAAAGATGGAATAGGTGGAAATGCAATAAGAGCCATAATCGAGGACAAAACAGGGGATATTTGGTTTGGCACATCTAATGGTTTAACAAAATACAATGGCAAAGAATTTACTAACTACACAATAAATGACGGACTAATTGACAATGAAATTTGGGCAATTGAAATGGATAGTACAGGAACAATTTGGATTGGTACAGTTGGAGGTGTCAGTAAATTTGACGGAAAGAATTTTGAAACTTTCAAAGTTCCGAAACCTAATGTTCCCAACCCCGAACCTATGCTATCGAAAAATAGAGTCAGTGATATTTTAATTGATAAAAATGGACATTTTTGGTTTGTTAACGATAGCTACGGTATCACAAAATTCAATGGTAGTCAATATGAGTTTTTCACAACCGAAAATGGGCTGACCGACAATAATGTGGCTGACCTTTTTGAAGATAGTCAAGGAAATATTTGGATTGGAACATTTTATGGAGGTGTAAGTAAATTTGACGGTAAGATTTTTACAAACTTCACAAAAGAAGAAATAATTAAGGGAATAGAAACCTATAACTTTTGTGAAGACAAATCAGGTAATATTTGGTTTTCCGCAGAAAATTATGGTGTATATAGTTATAACGGACAAGAATTTACCCAATTCACAATTAAAGACGGAATAGCCACAAACACAATTCAAACCATTTATGAAGACAATAAGGGCCAAATGTGGTTTAGCACTTGGGAAGGAATAAGCCTTTATGATGGAAAAGAAATAACCAATGTCGCTGAAAAAGAACCTTGGACGAAATAAAATAACTGTTGCCAACAATGTATATAAAAAATAAGCGAGTTAGCAGTAACATCTAGGTCTGTAGCCCGTTTGAACCTCCTTGCAAACAAGAAAAATACTGCTTCATAACCGCTTACTTTTCATATACTCAACGTGGGCAAGTTAAAAAAAACAGTCAGAACTATGAAACAAACAGAGAAATTAGATTTACTACTTAAAGGACTTTACGAAGAAGGAAAAGATGATTATCGCTCATTAGGTTTAAACTCCATTCAGTAACTTAACGCAACAAACCCATAAAACAGGTAAAATAGTAGCTTTGCTTAACATTGAGTACAAATTATTAAAACGGATTCCTATTTTTAGTGCGTTATAAAATATTAAAGAAAAAATGAAACAAAATATTAGAACCCTTACGTTATTAATTATCACTATCTTATTCTTTAGCAGTTGTGCACAAAAAGAAAATAGTAATATTGAAATCATTATAAATACTAGTCCTCAAAAAATAGAAGTGCTTAATGCTATTTTAAAATTCCACAATGGAATGCGACAAAAAAATGGAAAACTAGCAATTAGTGCTTGGGAAAAAACCGCTGCTGGTTACTCAATAAGTATTGATTCTTTAGGTAAAGCTGTAAAAAGCATTGAAAACCCTGTAAATGAAGATAGCCTTGAAAATATTAATAAATGGCTTAATGAAACTGAAGATTATCTTGATGAAGAAATTTTTGACGTTCAAATTAATATTGATGGAGAACTAGCAATGGCTTGGGTTCCATATAATTTTTACAAAAATAAAAAGTTTTCTCATTCAGGAACTAATGCATTCACACTCATGAAATTTGGAAAAGATTGGAAAATTATTAGTGTTGCAGATACCAGGTATTTTGGCAAAAAAATACACCAATAATGTTTTACAACATCAAATAAAACTAATTATTAACTCTAGCATTTAAACACGCAACAAATTAGTAAAAAAATCCAATACTGTATTCTTATTTGCACCATTCCGCACCATATTTAAAGCTGTACGTTGTTTAATTTTGGTGAGTTCTATAAATTGCACTTGCATATCAAACCCCTTAGTTAATGAAGTGGGTACTATGGAAATTCCTAAATTATTTTCTACCAAACGGTAAATAGAGCTCGCGTTTACCGTTGTGTGAGATACTTGGGGTACAAAACCCGCATCATCAAAAATTTGCATTACCGTTTCATAATATGACTGACTATATGAGGCATCAAACAAAATGAAATCCTCTTTTTCAAAATCGTTCAACCCTTTAAAATTGGATTCTGAAATTGGATGATTTTCAGGCACAACTAACGAAAATGTTTCTTCAGGAGTAGCTTGTAACACCAAACCACTAGGTACCCGTTCTTGCCTGATAAAACCTACATCAATATCTTGATTTAATAACGCTTGCAATTGTTGTTGATTGTCCATTTCATTTAAATGTACCATAATATTAGGGTGTGCCTGTTGAAACTTGAGTAATAAATCAGGTATTAAAGTCTGCATTGCCGAACCTACATAGCCTATTTTAAGTTGCCCCACTCCTCCATTATGTAGCAATTGCGTATGTGATAAAATACGCTCCAATTGCTTAAAACTTTCCGTTAACTCCTGTTGCAAGTAAATACCTGCTTGTGTTAACAACACTTTTCTATTATGCCTTTCAAACAACTGCACGCCCAAATTAGTTTCCAATTGTTTTATTTGTCTACTCAAACCAGGTTGACTTATAAATAAACGTTCTGCAGCTTTACGAAAGTGTAAAACCTCCGCTACTGCTAAAAAATAACGATAATGTCTAAATTCAATTTGATGCTTCATAGTTATCAATTATTAACTTTATTAGTCTTGCAAAGCATCAAAAGTAATTATAACTTTGTAAAAAAACATATAAAATGGACTTTAAATACGGAATTGATCAACTCACCATATCCAAAGTAATTAAAATTGCTAAAGGAAAACTAAAAGCTACTATTACTGACCAAGCTAAAAACAACGTAAACCAATGCCGTAAAAAGGTAGAAACAATGGCAAGTGGCAACAAAGCCGTTTATGGTATCAATACTGGTTTTGGACCACTTTGTGACGTACAAATAACTCCAAATGAAACCAGTAAGTTACAAGAAAACTTACTTATCACTCACGCTGTAGGTGTGGGTAAACCTATTGGCAAGCAACTGTCAAAAATAATGATGATTTGTAAAGTACACGCGTTGTGTCAAGGATATTCAGGTATTCGCTTATCAGTAATTGAGCGCATTGTTTATTGCATAGAAAATAATTTATTACCTGTAGTTCCCAAACAAGGATCAGTAGGTGCTTCGGGAGATTTAGCCCCACTTTCTCATTTATTTTTACCCCTTTTAGGAGAAGGTGAATTTTGGGAGGGTAAAAAAATAGTTCCTGCAAAAGAAATTTTAGCAGCGCATCAGTTAACACCAATTATTTTACAAGCTAAAGAGGGTTTGGCTTTAATTAACGGTACACAATTTATTTTAGCACATGCCATTATTGGTTTACATAAAATGAAATATTTGCTAAATTTAGCAGATATTGCTGGCGCTATGAGTATTGAAGGCTATCAAGGTAGCCAATCACCGTTTAGAGCAGAATTACATAACATTCGCCCTTTTAAGGGAAACCTTCAAGTTGCAAAACGTATGCGAATGCTTTTAAACAATTCAGAAAATTTAAATTCACATACCAATTGTGAACGTGTGCAAGATCCGTATTCAATGCGATGCATTCCACAAGTACACGGTGCTTCACGTAATGCTTATTTTCATTTAAAAAAGTTAGCAACTATTGAAATGAATGCAGTAACTGACAACCCTATTATTTTAAGTGAAACCGAAGCTATTTCTGGCGGTAATTTTCACGGGCAACCCTTAGCAATGGCGTTAGATTATGCAGCTTTAGCGGCTTCCGAATTAGGGAATATTGCAGACAGAAGATGCTATTTATTATTGGAAGGTAAGTTTGGATTACCAAGATTATTAACTGACAAAGGGGGCTTAAATTCAGGCTTTATGATACCGCAATACACTACCGCTGCCTTGGTTACCGAAAATAAAAGTTTATGCTTCCCCCCTTCTGCTGATAGCGTTCCAACCTCTTTAGGGCAGGAAGACCACGTAAGTATGGGCAGTATATCTGGACGAAAATTTAATCAAATTTTAGGAAATATTGATAAAATATTAGCCATTGAATTAATGTATGCCGCACAAGCTATTGATTTTAGACGCCCTTTAAAATGTGGTGAAATTGTAGAGCAAAACTTTAGTATTATTCGTGAACAAGTCAAGAAACTTGAGGAAGATCGTATTTTAAAAGACGATATCAATGCTATAATTAAAATGGTAAAAAACAGAAAGTTAATTGTAAAATAAATAATCGTCTTTACGAAGGCGCCTGAAAGAGCAACTGAAGTAATCTCTAATAATTTAAAAAATGCCTCAGAAAACAAAAATTTCGGAATGCAAAGGCAAAAAAAAGATACAGCGCCCCGATAGTTATCGGGAAACCCGCCCCGAGATTGATAAGGATTCAGGGAACGCCCAAAAAAATATAAATTATGGATTTTAAAACACAAATATTACAAGGATTACCTGCAAAATTACCTGCAAAAAGAACCTACCCAGAAGGAGTTAATAGAGCACCTAAACGGAAAGACATTTTAACTACTGATGAAAAACAATTGGCATTGCGTAATGCTTTGCGATATTTTCCGAAAAAATGGCACGCCGAATTAGCAGTTGAGTTTGCTCAAGAATTGCAAGATTTAGGACGAATTTATATGTATCGTTTTAAACCTAATTACAAATTTTATGCGCGTGAAATTAATGAATACCCTGCTAAATGCACACAAGCAGCGGCTATTATGTTAATGATTCAGAATAACCTGAATCCTGCGGTAGCACAGCACCCAAAGGAATTAATTACTTATGGTGGCAACGGTGCTGTATTTCAGAATTGGGCGCAATATGTACTCACTATGCAGTATTTAGCAACTATGACCGATGCACAAACTTTACATTTATATTCAGGACATCCTATGGGGTTATTTCCCTCACAAAAAGAAGCGCCGCGGGTAATTGTAACCAACGGAATGATGATACCCAACTATTCTTCACCTGATGATTGGGAAAAATATAATGCTCTTGGCGTTACCCAATACGGGCAAATGACCGCTGGAAGTTTTATGTATATTGGACCACAAGGAATTGTACACGGTACAACTATTACCGTTATGAATGCCTTTAGAAAAATTTTAAAAACTGAAGAAACGCCTGCTGGAAAAATATTTTTAACTTCTGGTTTAGGCGGCATGAGTGGTGCACAACCTAAAGCAGGTAATATTGCAGGGTGCATAACTATTGCTGCTGAGGTTAACCCAAAAGCGGCAACCAAACGACACCAACAAGGTTGGGTTGATGTGTTAATAGATAATTTAGATGATTTGGTAACGCGTGTTCAAAAAGCACAAAAAAATAAGGAGGTCGTTTCCATTGCTTTTATTGGTAATATTGTTGAAATTTGGGAACGTTTTGATATTGAAAACATATTTATTCATGTGGGTTCTGACCAAACTTCATTACATATACCATGGACGGGGGGTTATTATCCTGTTGATATTTCTTATAATGAAGCCAACAGATTAATTGCTGAAGAACCTAACGTTTTTAAAGAAAAAGTACAGGCTACTTTACGCCGTCACGTAGCAGCAATAAATAAACACACCGCAAAAGGGACTTACTTTTTTGATTATGGTAATGCCTTTTTGTTAGAAGCTTCTCGTGCTGGTGGCGATATTATGGCAGAAAATAATATTGATTTCAGATACAAAAGTTACGTGCAAGATATTTTAGGACCAATGTGTTTTGATTATGGTTTTGGACCATTCCGATGGGTTTGTGCTTCTGGGAAATCGGAAGATTTAGATACTACAGATGCTATTGCTGCGGAAGTTTTACAGGAAATTATGGAAAACTCTCCAACCGAAATTCAGCTACAAATGCAAGACAATATTACGTGGATAAAAGATGCTAAAAAGAATAAAATGGTGGTAGGCTCTCAAGCACGTATTTTATATGCCGATGCTGAAGGACGTAGCAAAATTGCACAAGCTTTTAATACCGCTATTGCCAATGGTAAAATTGGCCCCGTAGTTTTAGGTAGAGACCACCATGATGTTAGTGGTACTGATTCGCCATACCGAGAAACATCTAATATTTATGATGGTAGTCAGTTTACTGCCGATATGTCCATACACAATGTTATTGGTGATAGTTTTAGAGGTGCTACTTGGGTTTCTATACATAACGGCGGTGGCGTTGGTTGGGGAGAAGTAAGTAATGGAGGTTTCGGGATGTTGTTAGATGGTACACCAGAAGCAGAAGTTCGCTTAAAAAAGATGTTGTTTTTTGATGTAAACAACGGTATTGCACGTAGAAGTTGGGCACGTAATGAAGGATCTCTATTTGCTATAAAAAGAGAAATGGAACGTAGCCCAAATTTAAAAGTAACCATCGCCAATTTGGTAGATGATAAATTGCTAACTGATTTATTTTAATCGTGAAAAATGTGCCAATACGCGAAGGATTGCTTATTATTAAAATCTTACATTAGTAACGAAATCTAATCACTAACCACTATAGACTAAATCACTAAAAAAATGACAACACTTTTCAAAAATATCAAAGAATTAGTACAAGTACGTACACAGCCTATAAAATGGGTTACTGGTGCTGATATGAAAATATTACCCTCTTTAAAAAATGCCTATTTGGTGGTGAAAAACGGATTGATAGCCGATTTTGGTTTGATGACAGATTGCCCCAATATTAAAGCTGACAAAACTATTGATGCTTCTGGTAAAATAGTAATGCCAACTTGGGTCGATTCACATACACATATTGTATATGCTGGTAATAGAGAAGGTGAGTTTGTTGATCGGATTAATGGATTAAGCTATTCTGAAATTGCTACTAAGGGTGGTGGGATTCTAAATTCAGCTAAAAAATTACAAGAAACTAGTGAAGACGATTTATATAACCAAAGTAAAACACGTTTAAAAGAAGTAATGGCTTTAGGTACAGGAGCGGTTGAAATTAAATCGGGTTACGGTTTAACGGTAGCTGCGGAACTTAAAATGTTACGGGTTATTAAAAGGTTGAAAGAAAATTACAATATTCCCATTAAAGCTACTTTTTTGGGTGCCCACGCCGTACCTGCCAAATATAAAGATAACAAACAAGGGTACTTGGAAATGTTAGTTAATGATATTTTACCGCTAATTGCTAAAGATAAATTAGCAGAATACATTGACATTTTTTGCGAAACAGGCTATTTTACGGTTGAAGATACTGAGTTTATTTTAAAAGCAGGACAACAATATGGATTGACTCCTAAAATACACGTTAATCAATTTACAACTATTGGCGGTGTACAAGCAGGAGTAAAACACAATGCACTATCCGTAGATCATTTAGAAATAATGAATGATGCCGACATAGAGGCTTTAAAAAACACACAAACAATGCCTGTTGCTTTACCAAGTTGTTCCTATTTTTTAAGTATTCCGTACACACCAGCTCGTAAAATGTTAAACGCAGGTTTACCGTTAGCTTTAGCTACAGATTATAACCCAGGTTCTACACCATCAGGTAATATGAATTTTGTAGTAGCTACCGCTTGTATTAAAATGAAAATGACTCCAGAAGAAGCTATAAATGCTGCCACTATAAACGGTGCTTATGCAATGGGTGTTGAGCATGAAGTAGGTAGTATTACCATTGGTAAAAGAGCCAATATTGTACTAACCAAAAAAATACACTCTTATGCCAGTATTGCATATAATTTTGGAAGTAATCCAATTGAAAAGGTATTTATTAATGGTGATGAAGTTTAATTGCGGAGCGATAGCCCATCCTGATAATTATAAGGAAGTTCAATTCCCCAATGTTTACATAGAAAGTTAATAAAATGAAATAAGAACTTGTA
>CAZSQD010000095.1:0-8666 GCA_964608925.1 uncultured Kordia sp. | reverse complement strand
TCCTGTAGAGTTAGAAATGTCAAACTTACCTGGAGTGATAGAAATTCGTTCTACTTCAAAATTCGGATTATCCGTTGTAACCATTGTTTTTGAAGAAGAAATGGGCACGTATTTACCACGCCAATTAATCTCCGAAAAACTAATTTCTGTAAGAGAAAATATTCCTGAAGGATTTGGTAGCCCAGAAATGGGACCCATTACCACAGGTTTAGGAGAAATTTATCAATATATTTTAGATGTAAAAGACGGCTATAAAGATAAATATGATGCCACTCAATTAAGAGCCATACAAGACTGGATTGTAAAGCGTCAGCTATCAGGTATTAAAGGAGTAGTTGAAGTAAATACTTGGGGCGGTTTTTTAAAACAATATGAAGTTGCTATCAATACCACGAAGTTAAAAGCAATGAACATTACAATTACAGATGTATATACCGCTTTAGAAAACAACAATAGTATTGCTGGTGGTGGTTATATTGAAAAAACAAATCAATCCTATTTTATACGTGGAGAAGGGTTGATGAGTTCTTTAAGTGATATTGAAAATACAGTGGTTGCTAATAAAAATGGACTGCCTATATTAATTAAACACATTGCTAAAGTGGGTTTTGGATCTGCAATGCGTTTTGGAGCAATTACTGCAAATGGTGAGGGCGAAAAAGTAATGGGACAAGTAATGATGCTAAAAGGAGGGAACTCCAAACAAATTATTGAGGCGGTAAAAAAACGAGTAAAACTCATAGAAAAATCATTACCAGAAGGCGTGTATATTAATGGTTTTTTAGATAGGAGTGAGCTTATTGCAAGAACAACTGCTACCATTTATGAAAACCTAATTTTAGGTATTTTAATCGTCATATTTGTAGTGGTTTTATTGTTGGGTAATTGGCGTTCCAGTATGGTTATTTCGGCAATTATTCCGTTATCCTTATTATTCACTTTAGGGATGATGTACCTTTTTGGTGTAGATGCTAACTTAATGAGTTTAGGAGCTATTGATTTCGGAATTATTATTGACGGAGCAGTGATAGTAGTTGAGTTTGTTGCCTTTAAAATAACAGCTCAAAAGGTAGCGTTTAATGCTTTAAATACTACTGAAGCACAAAAAGTAAGAGATAATGTAACCCTTGGTGCGGCATCCAAAATGATGTCATCAGCAATTTTTGGACAATTGGTTATTTTAATTGTATTTATCCCTATTTTAACTCTGGGAGGTATTGAAGGTAAAATGTTTAAACCCATGGCAATGACCTTCAGTTTTGCTATTGTTGGCGCACTTATTTTTGGATTAACCTTTATTCCTGCATTAGCAAGTTTAGTGATCAAACCGAGTAGTCAATCACAAAAAAATATTTCGGTTAAATTAATGCAATTTTTTACTAAAATATATGATCCTATAATCCGTAGCGTATTAAAAGCTAAAAGGGCAGTAGTAGCTACATCCGTAGTTATTTTATTGGTAGCTGTTTATTTATTTTCTACTTTAGGAGCAGAGTTTATGCCTACTTTAGATGAAGGTGATTTTGTAATTCAACCCAGCTTAAAAGTAGGAACATCGCTTACAAAAACAGTAGCGGTAACTACTAAAATTGAAAAAATATTAAAAACTTTTCCAGAAGTAAAGCAAGTAGTAAGTAGAATTGGAGCTGCCGAAGTACCTACGGATCCAATGGCAATGAATGATAGTGATGTTATTATTACATTGCATCCAAAAAGTGAATGGACAACTGCAACTACCAAGGAAGCGTTGGCAAACCATTTTAAAGAAGCGTTGGAAATTTTTCCAAATATGGAAGTAGAATTTACACAACCTATAGAAATGCGTTTTAATGAGTTAATTTCAGGAACACGGTCAGACATTGCTATAAAATTGTTTGGAGACAATTTAGAGTTGTTGAATGCAAAAGCCAATGAAATTAAGCGAGCTATTAAAAACGTTGAAGGTGCTGCTGATGTTATTGTAGAAAAAACAGCTGGTTTACCGCAAATGAATGTAAAGTTTAACAGAAATAAAATAGCACGTTATGGTTTAAATATTAGCTATTTAAATGAAATGATTGCAATGGGATTTTCTGGGTATCAAGCAGGTAGTATTTTTGAAGGCGAAAAGAAATTTGATTTGGTATTACGATTGGATAAAGCCAACCGACAAGATATTACCGATTTACAAAACTTATATGTAGATGTGCCCAGTGGCGGAAAAATACCGTTAAGTGAGTTGGCTACAATTACCTATAAAAAAGGAGCTGCAAAAATATCAAGAGATGACACCAAACGTAGGGTTGTAGTAGGTGTAAATGTTAGAGATAGAGACTTACAATCGGTTGTTGAGGATGTCAAACAAATTATTGATACGCAAGTAAAAATACCAGTTGGCTATTCCGTAACGTATGGCGGTCAATTTGAAAATTTAGAATCGGCTAAAGCACGTTTAAAAGTAGCAGTACCTATTGCATTGATTTTAATTTTCATCTTATTGTATTTTGCCTTTAAATCAATAAAAGAAGCCTTATTAATTTATACAGCAATCCCCTTTGCAGCAGTTGGTGGGGTGTTATTTTTATGGATGCGTGATTTACCGTTTAGTATTTCAGCAGGAGTAGGGTTTATTGCACTATTTGGTGTAGCGGTATTAAACGGAATTGTATTAATAGAGGAATTTAAAGAATTGAAAAATAACGGAATGAAAAATGATGATGAACTGATTATTTTTGGAACAAAAAGCAGATTAAGAGCCGTATTGCTAACTGCTTTTTCAACTGCATTAGGGTTTTTACCAATGGCAATTTCTAACGGAGCAGGGGCCGAGGTACAACGTCCATTAGCAACGGTTGTTATTGGTGGTTTGGTAAGCTCTACCTTGTTAACCTTATTGGTGTTACCTGTTTTATACGCATTATTTAGTAGTAAAAAGAAAAGCTTTAAGCTAAATAAAATTACAGTTGTTATTTTATGTTTAGGTTTTGGAGGTTTAACTGTTAATGCACAAACCAAACCTCTTAATTTGGAAGCGTTAATAGAATTAGCTACGGTAAACAATTCAAAATTAAAAGCGGTAAATTTATCGGTACAACAAACCGAAGCATTGGTGAAAACAGCTTATAACTTTGGTAAAACAACGATGTATTATGAGCAAGAAGATGATCAGCTGGGATTAAATAAGGAACAGTTGCACTCATACGGTGTACAGCAAACTATTGCATTTCCTACGGTTTACGGTGCTCAAAAACGTGTATTAACATCAAACGTAGCCTTATCAGAAGCGTTTAAAAATAAAACCCAACAGCAAATTAAGCAACAAATAACCCGCGGTTTTTATCAGTATCAATATGCCATTCAACAAGAAAAAGTATATGCCTATTTAGATAGTTTATATGCTAAGTTTGCCCATAATGCAAAACGGAAGTTTGAATTGGGAGCTACTAATTATTTAGAGCAAATTACGGCAAAATCTAAACAAATGGAATTGCAACGTAAGTATGAACAAGCACAAGAAGAAGTGGTGTTAGCCCAAATATTGATGCAAAAAATAGTACAGTCTGAAGTTAAATTTACTATTGTAACGGATTCCTCCTTAAAATTAGCGCTTCAGCAATTGGATATAACCAATAATACAGGGTTGTTATTACAACAAACAAAAGAAAAACAGTTAACGGCATTAACCAAATTAAACAAACATCAATTATTGCCAGATATTAGTTTAAATTATCAATATGGAGACGTATCTGCAATATCAGGACAAATAAACACCTATCAAATAGGACTTAAAGTTCCTTTGTTTATGGGTAGTCAACGTGCAAAAATAAAAGCTTCTAAAATAGCTTTGGAAGTCAAAAAGCAAGAAAATAAAAACTATCAATTACAGTTAGAGGCTAAAAACAAACAATTATTAGCAACGTACACTACGTTAAAAGCACAATTAGACTATTATGAGGGCGAAGGGAAACAATTATCAGAAACCATTATAAAAACTGCAAATAGAAGCTTTACAGCAGGTGAAATAGATTTCTTTCAATACATACAAAGTATGGAAAACGGTATACAAATACAATTATCGTATTTATCAATTTTAAATAACTATAACCAAACGGTTAATCAAATCAATTATTTACTTTTAAATTAAAAAAAATGAACTTATTAAAATATAGCATCGTTATTCTTTTATTAACGCTTTTAAGTTGTAAAAAAGAAGCACATACACATAGTGAAGAAGAACATCAGCACACTAAAAATGAATCTAGTGAGCACGAAGAAAATATTGTACTTACAACCGCACAATTTACAGCTAATGCAATGCAATTGGGTACCATAACTACTCAAGATTTTTCAAAATTAATTAAAACTACAGGTATGATTGATGTACCACCACAAAATAAAGAAATTATTAGTGCTATTAGTGGAGGATATATCAGAAAATCTAATCTATTAATAGGTGATAAAGTTAAAAAAGGGCAAGCGTTAGTAACTATTGAAAACCCTGATTTTGTAAGCTTACAGCAAGAATATTTAGAAGCCGTTACACAGGTAAGTTATTTAAAATTAGAATACGAGCGTCAAAAAACATTGTTTGATGAAAAAATTACTTCACAAAAAAACTACCTAAAAGCAAAAAGTGAATACAACCGTAATCAAGCAATTTATAGCGGTTTACGTAAAAAATTACGAATGCTAAATATAAATCCGTCACGTGTTGAACGAGGAAATATAACTTCTATAATTACACTATATGCATCTATTAGTGGGAGTGTTACACAATTAAATGTGAGTATTGGTACGTACGTATCTGCTCAAGATGTGATTATGGAAATTGTAAACACGAAACATATTCATTTAGAATTGACTGTTTTTGAAAAGGATATTATGAAAATAAAAGAAGATCAAAAAATAAAGTTTACAATCCCAGAAGCCTCCAATGAAACCTATGAAGCAGAAGTGCATTTAGTGGGTACTTCCATAAATCAAACTACACGTACGGTAAAGGTTCACGGGCATTTACATACCGATAAAAATCATAATTTTGCAGTAGGAATGTTTGTAGATGCTGCTATAGAAACGGCAACTAAAAAAGTACAAACATTACCTGAAGCGGCTATTTTAGAAAATGAAGACCATTTTGTGGTATTGGTATTAACTGCTCAAAAAAATAAAAAATACATTTTTGAAACCAAAGAAGTTACCGTAGGGGAAACGCAAAACGGATTCACCGAAATTACATCAACCAATATAAAGCCTACCGAT
The DNA here is from genome assembly GCA_964608925.1 of uncultured Kordia sp. Lineage (GTDB taxonomy): Bacteria > Bacteroidota > Bacteroidia > Flavobacteriales > Flavobacteriaceae. The sequence goes on along the minus strand of CAZSQD010000095.1, from coordinate 3,428 downwards.
AAAGTATTAATAAAAGGCGGTTACAGTTTGGTAGGAGCAGAAGGTGGTGGACATAGTCATTAAAAAAAGTAAAAAATGGGACATAATCACGAAGAAGCAATAGAACAACAAGATGATGGCTGTAAGGACGGAGCTTGTGCCATTGATTTTACACAAGAAGCAAAACCAAAAGATTCTTTTTCCTTAAATAAGGAATATAGAATACCCTTTATTGCATTGGTATTTTTGCTTATAGGTATTGGTTTAGACTATTTTGACATCCCTTTTTTTAACGCACCCATACCCTTAATTTGGTTTGGATTAATCTACTTGGTTGTTGGAGGCCCAATTGTATTAAAATCGTTAAAATTGGTTGCAAAAGGAGATATTTACAATGAGTTTGTATTGATGTCTGTAGCAACAATAGGTGCATTTGCAATAGGAGCACACGCTGAGGGTATTGCCGTAATGCTTTTTTATGTGATAGGTGAGTTGTTTCAAGAATCTGCCGTAAATAGCGCAAAACGCTCTATTGAAGCCTTATTAAAAGTACAAGTAGAAGAAGTAACTGTAATTTTAAAAGATCAAATAATTGTTAAGCACCCCAAAGAGGTACAAATAGGGGAGTTTATACAAGTAAAACCAGGGCAAAAAGTAGCGTTGGATGGTGTATTGGTTACTCAAAATGCAGCGGTAAATACCGCAGCTTTAACAGGAGAATCAGTCCCCAATAATCTTGCAAAAGGCGATGTAATTTTGGCAGGAATGGTGAATTTAAATAGGGTTATAGAAATTGAAGTTACTCAAAAATATGAAGACACAAAATTGTCAAAAATATTAAAATTAGTACAAGAGGCAGTTGGACGTAAAGCGAAAACACAGCAATTGATTAGCCGTTTGGCAAAAATATATACACCCATAGTTTTTTGGTTAGCAGTAGCTTTAGTTATAATCCCGTATTTTGTTTTAGGGGATAGTTATTTATTTCAAACGTGGTTTCAACGCGCTTTAATATTTTTAGTTATTTCTTGTCCGTGCGCTTTAGTAATTTCAATACCATTGGGTTATTTTGGAGGAATAGGAGCGGGTTCTAAAAACGGAATACTTTTTAAAGGTTCTAATTTTTTAGATTTAATGACCCAAGTGGATACTGTAGTAATGGATAAAACAGGTACGTTGACCAAAGGTGTTTTTGAAGTTCAAGAAGTAGTGGTAGTAGCTATTGATAAAACTGAACTTGTGAAAATGGTAGGTGCTTTAGAACAAAACTCAACACACCCAATTGCAGAAGCGATTGTAGCCCATCTTCCGTCTTCCTTAAGGGAAGAAATTACTAATTTTAGAGTTACAGATGTTGAAGAAATATCTGGTCACGGAATGCGAGGAAATGTTTCTGGCAAAGAAGTTTTTGCAGGTAATTTAAAATTATTAGATAAATTTAATATTACATATCCTCAACATTTAAAAAGCAATACCAACACCATAGTTGTGGCAGCAATTGATGGTATTTATGCAGGATATATTAGCATTGCAGACACCATAAAGGACGATGCGCAACAAGCCATAAAAGCATTGCGTAAAATACCCAAAATAACAAATATAGTAATACTTTCGGGTGATAAACAAGCGGTTGTAGATGCAGTTGCACAGCAATTGGGTATTGATACCGCAATTGGAGGCTTATTACCTGAAGATAAAATTAATGAAGTTGAAAAACTGAAAAAACAAGGGAAAATTGTTGCTTTTATTGGGGATGGTATTAATGATGCACCTGTAATTACACTATCTGATGTGGGGATGGCAATGGGCGGATTGGGTAGTGATGCGGCTATTGAAACTGCCGATGTAATTATACAAACTGATCAGCCTTCAAAAATAGCAACTGCCATACATATTGGTAATGCCACAAAAAATATCATTTGGCAAAATATAGTCTTAGCATTGGGAGTGAAAATTTTAGTATTAATATTAGGAGCGCTGGGTATGGCAACAATGTGGGAAGCCGTTATAGCTGATGTTGGTGTGGCATTATTAGCTATTTTAAATGCGGTTAGAATACAAAAAATGAAGTTTCAATAACTAATACCAATTAAAAGAAGCAATTTACTTAAGAACACCTTGAATTTAATAGGTATAATACATTACTCAAATAGTGATGCCATCATTTTTGGTATCACTATTTTGTTTTAAAATTACCTGTATTGGGTAATTCAAATAATTCCAAATCAAAATAAGGGGTAGCGGCAATAAGGTGATCAAAAATATCAGCCATAATGTATTCATAATTTGCCCAACGCTTATCCGTACTAAAAGCATAAATTTCTAAAGGAATACCTTGAGGTGTTGGCGCCAACTGCCTACACATAATCATCATATCCTTATTAATAGCGGAATGTTTGTTTAAATAGGTGTCAATGTATTTACGAAACACGCCAATATTGGTTAAATTCCTACCGTTTAAAAGTAATGATTTATCAATTTTATTTTCGGTATTATAGGATGTTATTTTTTGTTGTTTATCCTTTAAATAAGCGGCTATAATTTCAATTTTAATAAGATTATCTATCTCATTTTCAGACAAATACTTGATGCTATCTAATTTAATAATTAAAGATCGTTTAATGCGTCTTCCATCAGAATTTACCATACCTCTCCAGTTTTTAAAGGAATCTGAAATAAGAGCGTAGGTAGGAATTGTAGTAATTGTTTTATCAAAATTTTGAACTTTTACGGTTGATAAATTAATTTCAATAACATCCCCATCAGCGCCATATTTTTCAAAGGTAATCCAATCACCAATACGTACCATATCATTTATAGAGACTTGAATACTGGCTACAAAACCTAAAATAGTATCTCTAAATATTAAAATAATAATTGCTGAAGCAGCACCAATTGTAGTAATAAATTGAATAAAAGACCTTTCTGTTACAATTGCTAATACAGAGAGTAAGCCTATAGACCAAGCAAATATCATAAACACCTGAATGTAACTGTCTATTGGTTTATCTTTTAACCTTGGTAGTGTTTTGAAGTAATCTTTCAGTGTATTTAAAACACTTCGGGCAATCCATAGGGCTAATATTACTCCAAAAACTTGCAAACCTTTATGAATAATATTTTCAAAATACGGGAAGTCAGAAAAGACTAATGCTGAAAATTCTAAAGCTAATAATAGCGGGATAATATGCGCAATGTTTCGTGGCGCATTATTAGCAATTAATATATCATCAAAATTTGTTTTAGATTTTGAAGCAAAACGAGTAAAAGTTGCGATTAATAATTTACGAGTAATAAAATCAAAAATTAATACAACTATGAGTATTACAATAAGTAAAACAAACATATTAATATATGTAGCTATAACAGTATCAATTCCTTTAGAAACAAGAATATCAAATAGTAAATGTGATGCATTATTCATAAATAAATGTTTTAAAAAAGCAAAA
>CAZSQD010000094.1:0-8884 GCA_964608925.1 uncultured Kordia sp. | reverse complement strand
CCCTTCAGTAGTTTTAAACCAAAAAACTATTTTAGAATTAGAATTTTTGCATTCCTGTCAAAATAAAATACCGTTAATATAGTAATAGTCAATAGGTTGTAGTTGAAGTAACTTGAAGTAGTTTTTTTAGCTTATTTGAGTGTAGTTTTGAGTAAATATTTAAAACTATATAAAATGAACAGACTCTTAATTGTAACCGTATTATTAACCACTCTATTTTCTTGCTCAACAGATGACTCAGCAACAACTCAACAATTACCACCTTCCTCATCACAAAAAGAATTCATATATTTTTCAGGTTGGGACGAATCAATTGGGGTGTCGGGGATTAAATGGTCAGAACTATACCGTATAAAAAGAGATGGAACAAACCAAGTAAAATTAACGGATTATTCTAATTTAGGAACGGTAAGTGGGTATGCCGATTATCCAGTACTAAATTCAACAAGTACAAAAGTGTACTTTTCAAATGAGAACACAATTAAAGTTTATGACGTAGCTACTACAGCTACAAGTACAGTATATACAGGGCCAATCACATCGGGCTGGATAGACACTACAAGTCAAGTATTTGATAATGATACTAAAATATTATTTGTAGATATAAATGATACTAAAACGTATACTAATATTAATATTTTAGAGATTCAGAGTGGTGCGGTTACCTTGTTAACAGACGCTCAAGATCGTTCACAGTCATATTCTACCCCCGTATTTTATGATGATAAAGTTTATTATTCAAAGGTAACGAGAGTATGGGGTGAAATTTTTCCAGGAGCTTGGGATTGGACAAATCCTACAGATGAAATATATTCAATGAATGTAGACGGGTCTAACAAAAATTTATTACACCAAGTTGGAGGAGGTGTGACTGATATTGTTGTATTAGACGATTCAGCATTATATTTTACAAAACGTATGCAACAAAATTGGAGCTTGAAGGTATTTGAGGTTTGGAAGTTAGATTTAATAACAAATACAACTACTCAACTTTCCGTATACTCAACAGATGGTGATATAAGAGAGTTAACAATACAAGATAATAAAATTTATTATTCGTCAGATAAAACAGGGAAATATAACATTTATAATATGGATTTGGATGGTAGTAATAAAATAATGATTTCTATTGATGATACAGTAAGCAAACAAATGCCAGCTTTTTAAAAAAATGAAGATGAAAAAAATTAGATTAAGAGGGTATGGGCAACTTAATGGAGTTGTTATTATTAATAAAGAATTAGAGTTGGAGGATAATGTTGCTCAAAGTTTTTTTGGAGGAAAAAGAGAAGATGTAATAACGGCAACTTTAGCAATTCATTACCCAGGGGTTATAATAAATCCAAGACAAATTTCAGCACAAAATATTGAAATAAAGAAGAAGAATGAAAAGAGACAAAAAAGCAAATCAGTTTTTGAAGGGAAACTTATCTTTTTACCTTTTAGAGTTATTTGGAAATTACTTAAATGGTTAACTAATGATTGAAAACAGTGAAATAGAAACTTTAAATTTAGCAAGAAACTTTAATTTGTTAAGAGAAGAAGAGAAAAGTAAAATACCGTATCAATTAAACTTATTAGATGAAGTTGGTTCTGGAGTTAATGAGAATGCTCATAGTAGAATATTATTAAAAATACTGAGCTATAAAAATAATAACTCATTTCCTTTTTTTGAGATATTTTTGCAATGTTTGAATTCTAATTTTCAAAATATTAAAATCAGTAATCCTATTTTTTCCAGTGAAAAAGATAGAATAGATGTTTTAATATCAGATAGAAAAGGTGGCTATTCAATTATTATTGAAAATAAAATAAATAATGCACCAGATCAACCAAATCAGATTAAAAGATATGTAAATATTCAAAAGTCAAAAGGTTTTAAAGAGGAAAATATAATTGTATTATATTTAACTGCATCTGGGAGTAAATCCCCAGAAGAAAAGAGCCTTCCAAATAATTTAAAACTTAAATTATCTCAAAATTATCAAGAAATAAACTTTAAAGAACATATTATTAGGTGGTTAATTCTATGTGTTAAAAGTGAAGTAGTCTCTAAAAATGAACTTATTCAGTATTTAGACCATTTAGAAGGTAAATTTGATATGAGAATACAAGAATTAGAAATGAAAGAAAAGTTAAGTAAATTATTATTTTTAGAGATAAAGTTAAGTGATAGTATTGAAGATAGTATATCAATACTGTCTAAGGAGAGAAATAATCTAAATATTGTAGATAATTATTTAATTGAAAAACAAAATGTTTTATTCAGTAAATTATATTTAGATTGGAAAAATAAATTAGAATCTAAAAAATATGATGTATTAACGAATCTAATTGATTATAAGAATGCACCAAATTATATTTATTTGGGCCGTAAAGTGAAAGTCAATGGGGAAGATGCTGTATGTGCAATTGGGTTGGATAGTATTTCAAGTGAACCATACTACGGATTAACTATCAGAGGTGTTAGTAATGATAAAAATGAAAATATCGTAGAATATATAAAAAAATCTAAGGTTGATTTTGAAGGATATAAATCTTCTCCACGGTGGTATCAATATAGAATATCAAGTTTAGAAAATGTATTTAAAAAATATGAACAGTTTTTGGAAACGATTTTAAAATTGCAATAACTTAAAAACAAACAAACAAAAATTGAGCCGATTAAAACTTGTAACCGGCTCAAATAGCACCACTTTTTGAGGCTAATAGTATAAAAAAACGAATAAAAAACACCTAAACTCTCTTCGTTTTCATTCTCAATAAATCTGTTAATAAATATTAGAAACCTTCTTTTTTATTTTTAGCAGTTGTGTTATATTAGCAGTTCATCTCAAGCATCTCTTTTATGGCACAAGAAACCAAATATACCGAAGATAATATCCGTTCACTGGATTGGAAAGAGCATATACGTATGCGTCCAGGTATGTATATTGGTAAATTAGGAGATGGCTCTGCTGCGGATGATGGTATCTATATTTTAATTAAAGAAGTATTGGATAACTCCATTGATGAGTATGTAATGGGGGCTGGTAAAACCATTGAAATTGGTGTGCGTGACAAAACGATAACCATACGTGATTACGGTCGTGGTATTCCATTAGGAAAGGTAGTTGATGTTGTTTCCAAAATGAATACGGGTGGTAAGTATGACTCTAAAGCCTTTAAAAAATCGGTAGGATTAAACGGAGTAGGTACCAAAGCGGTAAATGCGTTGTCTATTGAGTTTAGAGTGCAATCCGTTAGAGATGGGCAAACTAAAATTGCCGAATTTTCTCGTGGAGAACTTACTTTGGATAGTGAAATAGAAAAATCATCCTTACGTAAAGGAACAAAAGTAAGCTTTACACCAGATGAAGAAATATTTTCTAAATTCAAATACCGTAATGAGTATATTATAAAAATGATAAAAAACTATGTGTACTTAAACACAGGGTTGACCATCATTTTTAATGGCGAAAAATATTTTTCTGAAAATGGATTGAGAGATTTGTTAGATGAAAATATTGCGGAAGAATCTAAAATGTTCCCTATAATTCATTTATTAGCAGAAGATATTGAAATTGCCGTTACCTATAGTAAAGCACAGTATAATGAGGAATATCATTCGTTTGTAAATGGGCAACATACCACACAAGGAGGTACGCATCAAACCGCATTTAGAGAGTCGATTGTAAAAACCATTCGTGACTTTTTTGGTAAAAATTACGAAGCATCTGATATTAGGAAATCCATAGTAGCTGCCATTAGCATCAAGGTAATGGAGCCTATTTTTGAAAGTCAAACCAAAACCAAATTAGGTTCTACCGAAATGGGTGGAGGTTTACCTACCGTACGTACTTTTATCAATGATTTTGTAAAAGAAAAGTTTGATAATTACCTGCATAAAAATCCAGATACAGCTGCTAAAATTCAGCAAAAAATATTACAAGCAGAGCGAGAGCGTAAAGATTTATCGGGTATCCGTAAGTTAGCACGTGATCGTGCTAAAAAAGCCAACTTGCACAATAAAAAATTACGAGATTGTAGAGTGCATTTGGGCGATATGAAAAAGGAGAACCGCTTGGACACTACCTTGTTTATTACCGAGGGAGATTCGGCATCAGGATCCATCACCAAATCCCGTAATGTAAATACACAAGCGGTATTTAGTTTAAAAGGAAAGCCATTAAATTCATACGGATTAAGTAAAAAAATTGTGTATGAAAATGAAGAATTTAACCTACTACAAGCCGCTTTAAATATAGAAGATGGGATTGAAAATTTACGTTATAACAACATTGTAATAGCAACTGATGCCGATGTAGATGGGATGCACATTAGATTGTTACTAATTACTTTTTTCTTACAATTTTTCCCAGAAGTCATCAAAGAAGGGCATTTGTATATTTTAGAAACTCCATTATTTAGAGTGCGCGATAAAAAAACAACACATTATTGTTATTCCGAAGAAGAAAAAAGAGATGCAATAAGTTCTTTAAGAGGAAAACCAGAAATTACCCGATTTAAAGGATTGGGAGAAATTTCACCCAATGAGTTTGTGCATTTTATAGGTAAAGATATGCGTATAGACCCCGTAATGTTAGATAAAGACAAACCAATACCCGAATTGTTAGAGTTTTACATGGGAAAAAACACTCCCGATAGACAAAAATTTATCATTGAAAATCTAAAGGTTGAAATTGATATGGTGGAGGAGAAGTAGTCATTTCGACGATAGGAGAAATCACATAAAAAAACTAAGAATAAGAAAATAACACCCAGTTTTAGATCGCAAATGCAAGAAGATTCAAATAAAAAACTATATAGTGACCTTGTTTCAATTATAGAACAAGGAAAGCAAAAGGTTGCTGTGCAGGTAAATAGTGCATTAACCTTAGTTTTTTGGGAGGTTGGGAAAAAAGTAAATGAAACCATTTTATTAAATCAACGCGCTTCTTATGGGAAAGAAATTGTGACAACACTGTCGTCACAATTGGTAAAGCAGTTTGGACGTAGTTTTGAAAGTAAAAACTTAAGAAGAATGATTCAATTTGCAAATCAGTTTCCTGATTTTGAAATTGTCGTTACATTGTCACGACAATTGAGTTGGTCTCATTTTATTGTATTATTTCCACTATCAAACAAAGAGGCTAAACAATATTATGCATCTAAAATAGCAACAGAAAATTGGAGTGTTAGACAAACTCGAAAAGAAATAGCTAATAAAAATTTTGAACGCTTAGAAATAGCAAATGCACAAGTTTATTCAGATAAAAATGAATTACAAATATTTAAAGACCCCTATTTTTTTGATTTCTTAGAATTGAAAGATGGATACCTTGAAAATGATTTAGAACAAGCCATTTTGAAAGAATTGGAATATTTTATTTTAGAGTTAGGAAAAGGTTTTACATTTGTTGAGCGTCAAAAAAGAATGATTATTGATGGAGAAGATTTTTATTTGGATTTATTGTTTTATCATCGAAAATTAAAACGTTTAGTAGCAATTGAGTTGAAAATAAGCAAATTTAAAGCACACTATAAAGGGCAAATGGAGCTATATTTGAAATGGCTAAATAAATTTGATAAGCAAGAAGATGAAAACCATCTAATTGGATTAATACTTTGCGCCGAAACAAGTAAAGAACAGGTAGAACTATTAGAGATGCATAAAGATGGTATTATGGTAGCAGAATATTGGACAGATTTACCACCTAAAAAAGAATTAGAGAAAAAGTTACATTTATTATTAGTTCAAGCTAAAGAACGATTAGCATTGAAAAAAAGAATTCAGGAGTAGTACATGAGTGAGGAAAACGAAAACATAGCAAACGAACACGACAATAACGTAAACGAAGAAGTCAATCATCCTTTTGATAATAAAGACGATTCTGGCGAAACCATTACCAAGGTAACGGGAATGTTTAGAGAGTGGTTTTTAGATTACGCTTCATACGTAATTTTGGAACGTGCTGTACCTGCAATTGATGATGGGTTTAAACCCGTACAGCGCCGTATCATGCAGTCTATGAAAGATTTGGATGATGGACGTTATAATAAAGTAGCCAATTTGGTAGGGCATACGATGCAGTATCACCCACACGGTGATGCCAGCATTGCAGATGCCATGGTACAACTGGGTCAAAAAGAGTTATTAATTGATATGCAGGGTAACTGGGGTAATATTTTAACAGGAGATAGAGCTGCCGCATCCCGTTATATTGAAGCACGTTTAAGTAAATTTGCTTTGGATGTTGTTTTCAACCCTAAAACTACCAAATGGCAACAAACCTATGATGGACGTAGAAAAGAACCGATAGATTTACCCGTAAAATTCCCATTATTATTAGCACAAGGAGCGGAGGGGATTGCAGTAGGATTATCAACCAAAATATTACCACACAATTTTAATGAATTGATTGATGCGTCAATCAAATATTTAAAAGGACAACGCTTTAAATTATATCCTGATTTTTTAACAGGTGGAGAAGCGGATATTACCAATTACGGAGAAGGTTTACGTGGTGGCAAAGTACGTGTGCGTGCAAAAATTTCACATTTAGAAAAAAATACACTGGTCATTACTGAGTTACCTTTCGGGAACACCACAACAACCTTGATTAATTCGATATTAAAAGCGAATGAAAAAGGAAAAATTAAAATAAAAAAGATAGAAGATAACACCGCTGCTGAAGTAGAAATACTAGTGCATTTACCTAATGGTATTTCACCAGATAAAACGATTGATGCCTTATATTCTTTCACCAATTGTGAAACCTCAATTTCGCCGTTATCGTGTATTATTGAGGATAATAAACCGTTGTTTATTGGCGTAACGGAAATGCTAAAACGCTCAACCGATCATACTGTTGAGTTGAGTAAATGGGAGTTAGAAATTCAGTTAAATGAATTGCAAGAACAATGGCATTTTGCATCCTTAGAACGTATTTTTATTGAAAACCGTATCTATCGTGATATTGAGGAAATAGAAACATGGGAAGGTGTAATAAAAGCTATTGATGACGGATTAAAACCACACATCAAACATTTAAAACGCGCCATTATAGAAGATGATATTGTACGTTTAACAGAAATTAGAATTAAAAAGATTTCGAAATTTGATATTGATAAAGCCAAACAACACATTGAGTCTTTAGAAGATAAAATTGCGGTAGTACAAAACCATTTAGCTAATTTAGTGGAGTATGTTATTAATTACTTTAAAAATTTAAAAGCCAAATACGGTAAAGGAAAAGAACGTAAAACCGAACTCAAATTGTTTGGGAATGTAGATGCTACCAAGGTAATTATCCGTAATACGAAACTCTATGTAAATAAGGAAGAAGGCTTTATAGGTACATCACTCCGTAAAGATGAATATGTAACGGAATGTTCTGATATAGATGATATTATTGTATTTACTCGTGACGGTCAAATGATGGTTACTAAAGTAGATAGTAAAACCTTTATTGGTAAAAATATCATTCACGTAGCCGTTTTTAAAAAGAAGGATAAACGTACCATTTATAATGTTATTTATAAAGATGGCGTGTCAAAAGCATCCTATATTAAGCGTTTTAGCGTAACCAGTATGACGCGTGATCGTTTGTATCCTGTTACTCAAGACACCAAAGGATCTATGATTACTTATTTTACAGCAAACCCTAATGGAGAAGCTGAGGTTATTACTATCTTATTACGTCAATCTGGTAGTATTAAAAAGTTAAAATGGGATTTAGATTTTGCTGATATTATTGTAAAAGGAAGAGCCTCAAAAGGAAATATTGTTACCAAATATGCTGTAAAACGTATAGAACTTAAAGAAGCAGGAGTTTCTACTTTAAAACCACGTAAAATATGGTTTGATGATAGTATACAACGCTTAAATTTAGATAATAGAGGCGAATTATTAGGCGAATTTAAAGGAGAAGATAAACTGCTAATTATCACACAAGCAGGAGTGGTAAAAACAATAAAACCAGAAGTGTCTTTGCATTTTGATGATGACATGATTGTGTTGGAAAAATGGAATCCCAACAAGCCTATTTCAGCTATTTATTTTGAAGGCGAAAAAGAACGTTACTATATAAAACGTTTTGTAATAGAACAGACTGATAAAGAAGAAAAATTTATTACCGAACACCCAAAATCACAATTAGAAATTGTAGCTACGGATTATCGTCCAGTTGCCGAAATTATCTACGCCAAACAACGTGGTAAAGATCAAAAAGAAAATGAAGAAATTGATTTAGAAAACTTCATTACTGTAAAAGGAATTAAAGCATTAGGTAATCAATTAACAGCACTTAAGTTAAAACAAGTAAGTTTGCTGACTCCGTTACCGTATGAAGAAGAAAAAGAACCTGAAATTGAAGAAATAGAGGTAATTGAAGAAGAACAAGTAAGTGATGATATTGATTTAGAAAATGACGATTTAGGCGCTGATGGAGAGCAAACCACCTTGTTTTAGTTACAGAGGGTGATAGCCAATTAATAAAGCAGAGAATCACATAATTAACTCAAACAAACACGCTTACTGTTATGTGATTTCTCACAAAAAAAATCGAAATGACTAAAGAATACGTCTTTGCGAATATTTTATTTGTGGCTCCGGATAATTATCGGGACTTCATCGATTATCAAAATATTTTTAAGTAAGTCAAATTGAAGATTACTTCGATTGCTAAAAAAAAAGCAATCTCGTAAAGACGCGTATTAAGTTTTTTATAATGACTTTTTGCGTCAGTTGCTACATTCAAGGCTCTAACGCAACAAATCGTTGCCGTTACAGAAAACTGACAACTTTTTCATCTGTGTATTGTATCTCTGTGAAATAACTTAACAAGATTTACCCTAAAAACTTCTCTTTCAACTCAGGAGTAGGGATGCGGCAAATTTCTTG
>CAZSQD010000093.1:0-8891 GCA_964608925.1 uncultured Kordia sp. | reverse complement strand
AGTTCTGCTTCAGCGGTAATATTTATTTGGGTATTTGTATTTTGAGTATTTTCTTTTTGAGTGTATTTGGTTGTGTGCATGATTTCTCCTCCTTTAGGTTTCATCACTAACACATCTCTATCATCTGTAAAATCACCTAAAAAACCAAAAGGAATTGTTTGACTTGTACACTCTAACCAAACATTACCCTCTTTTTGTGGCAAGCATAATATAATGTGATCCCCTTGAAAAGAAGTAAATTCTTTATCAAAATTTTTTTTATCCTCTCCTGAATATACTTCTGCGTAATACGCCTCTATCCCTTGTGATTGCAACAATGCTTTCGTATAGTTGGTTAACCCTTTACAGTCCCCGTATTTTAAACGATCTACATCATTTGCTCTTTCTGGTTGCAAGCCTCCTATACCTAATTGCACACTAATATAACGGGTATTATCTTGCACGTATTTATAAATTACTCTTGCTTTATCTAATGGATTGGTTAAATTTTGAGTAAGTTTACTTACCGTAACTAACAACTCATCTCCCAATTCATCTCGTCCTTTTAAAAGGTTATTATATTGCCATTTTCCAAAATCTTGCCAATTATCTGCCTCACCAATTTTCCCATACAAACTAAATTGATTTAACATGATATCTACATATGGCATTAACTGAGTGAAAATTGGTGCTTGATTTTCGTATTTTATAGCCATTTGGTTAGTTATTTTACACGTAATACTCGTTCCATTTTCTTGTAAATCAAAAGGTATCCAACTTTTTGGGTTGTATATTTTTTTCTTGAAGCCAATTTTTTCTGAGATAAATGTATATGTTGATTTTTCTACACTCACATTGTATCCATCTATAGGAAACCACGCAGGTGAACCTGCAGTAGTTTTAGTGGTATATTCCGAAACAAATTCAATGGTATAAGGGTACTTTTTAGGTATATAATTTAAATATTTAACTCTAGAATCAGAATACATAGTACCTCCAGAAACTGCAGATTCATCATCAAAATCTGATTTCCTATATCTTTTAATTTCTTGACCAAAAGCATCATACACTTTTGCCGATAATTTCCTAATTGCTATACTTTTATCATAATAAAGATAGGTATTAACATGCTCTTTGCCCTTTTTATTCAAAACAGTTACCACTCTCTTTTTTTTAACGCGCATTGCATCTATAGCACCTATTATCACCTCTGTTTCTGATAAACGAATTACAGCATTTGCATTTTCTTTTAACCCTTTAGGTATTGAAAATGAATTATATATTTCTTGTGCAGCTAACGGCTTACAAAAAATAAATAGTAGAAATATTAGTGTTATTTTTTTAATCATTTTTATTTTTCATCCTATTTATTACCAAAATAACAATACACGGTACTCCTATCCAAATAATTTCACTTAAAATTACTTTCAAACCCCATGCAGAAAAAAACTTTTCTATACCTATTGGCGAAACTTGTATAGGACGAAAAGGGAAAAAGTAACGTGAGTTTTCAAACGGTATTAAAAAACCAACACCTAAACCTCCTGTAGTCATAGCGTCTAAAACTCCATGAGATAGCGTTGCTAAAAACACCACTGTAAAAAAGATAATTTTATTTTGCTTCCCAAAAAAGTATGCACATACTATTGCCCAAAGCACTGCAAACACAATGGAATGTGTAAACCCCCTATGCCCTAACCAATTTTCATAAGGAATACCCATTTTAAATGAAAGGACATCAATATCTGGTAAAATAGCAGAAAATATAGCTAACCACAATACTGTTTTTATTTGTTTTTTAGGGAGTACTTTCGCAAAAGTATAACCTAATAATCCATGTCCGAAAAGTGATGCCATTATTCTTTATTTTTAGTATCTACTGTTATGGTAACGGGTCCGTTATTAAGTAACGAAACCTGCATTTCAGCTCCAAAAACTCCTGTTTGGATGGGTTTTTGAATTAAAATTTGTATTTTTTTTTATAAAATTTTCATATAAAGGAATGGAAATTTCTGGTTTTGCAGAACGTATAAAACCTGGTCTATTTCCTTTTTTTGTACTTGCAAATAAAGTAAATTGACTCACTACCAAAATGGCACCATCTATATCTTGTACCGATTTGTTCATGAGTCCGTTTTCATCACTGAAAATACGCATTTTAGCAATTTTATTGGTCAACCATAAAACATCTTCTCGGGTATCATTATTTTCAATACCTAATAATACTACTAATCCGTTTTTAATTTCGGAATGTAATTTTGCATCTATATGTACTGATGCTTGGGTTACTCGTTGAATGACTGCGCGCATGGATGAAAATTATTAAAAAATTGAAGAATTAAAAGATTAAAGAATTATTCTTGATACATTTTTATTTACTACATAAACATACAGTAGCTTATTTTAAGCTATCACCCCACGATTATTCTTGTTTATAATCATCTACTCGATAATGCTCATCATCACCAGCTACTATTTGCAAATAACTTTTGTAGCGTGATGCTGAAACTTCATCTTTTTCCAATGCTTCTTTAACGGCACATTTTGGTTCTTCTACGTGTAAACAATTGTGAAATTTACAATCTTGTTTTAACTTAAAAAATTCAGGGAAATAATCGGTTATTTCTTGCGGTTCCATATCTACTACTCCAAAACCTTTAATTCCAGGAGTATCAATAATACGGGCATCAAATGATAAATCAAACATTTCAGAAAATGTTGTGGTATGCTGCCCTTGTTTGTGTTGTAATGAAATTTGTTTGGTTTTTAAATCTAACGTGGGTTCAATAGCATTTACTAAGGTAGATTTTCCTACTCCAGAATGCCCAATAAACATACTGGTTTTACCTGTCATCATTTCCTTTACTTTATCTACATTTTTACCTTCTAAAGCAGAAACACCTAAGCAAGTGTACCCAATTTTACGATACATTGCAGCTAAATATTTTACTTCTAAAAACTCATCCTCATTATAAGCATCTACTTTATTAAATAGCAACACGGTTTTAATGCTATACGCTTCTGCGGTAGCCAAAAATCGATCAATAAAACTGGTTAATGTTGGCGGATTATTAAGAGTTATCAATAAAAAAACTTGATCTACATTTGAAGCAATAATGTGTGTACGCTTAGATAAATTTACCGATTTACGCACTACATAATTAGCACGTTCATGAATGTTGTGTATTACTCCTTCGTGTTCATTATTTTTATCTTCCGTAGTAAAATCAACCACATCACCTACCGCAATTGGGTTGGTGCTTTTAATACCTTTTATACGAAACTTCCCTTTCATACGGCATTTAAATATGGTATTATCAGCCGTTTTTACTGTATACCAACTTCCTGTAGATTTATAAACAATACCTGTCATAGTTGCAAAAATACTATTTTATTTTTCGTTAATTATTTTTTGTTGATGATTTATAGATTCTTGATGAATTGCCTTAAAAAATGTAGTTACAAATGCTTCACTTAATTGGTTGTCATGACCTTGTTGTATCATTTTCTGTAAAATTGTATTCCATCTTTCAGCTTGTAAAATAGAAACATTATTATCCCGTTTTAACCCTCCAATTTCATCTACAATATACATACGTTGCATTAACATGTGCATCAACTTATCATCCAACACATCTATTTTTGAACGTAAGAGGTTTAACCTACTCAAATAATCTCCATCAGATATATTTTTATCACGCACTTTTAAGTTACTCATTATTTGCACCAATACTTCTGGTGTTACTTGTTGTGCGGCATCACTCCATGCATCATCTGGTGTATGATGGGTTTCTATCATGAAACCGTCATAATTTAAATCTAATGCGGTTTGGCTGATATCAAAAATTAAATCACGGTTTCCGGTAATGTGTGAAGGGTCACAAATAAGTGGTAAATCAGGAAAATTATTTTTTAAATCAATGGGTATTTGCCATTCTGGAGTATTCCTATATTTTGTTTTTTCATAAGATGAAAACCCTCTATGTATTACACCTATTTTATTTACATTAGCCATATAAATACGCTCAACAGCGCCTAACCATAAAGCTAAATCAGGATTAACGGGATTTTTTATCAATACTATTTTATCAGTTCCTTTTAATGCTTCAGCAATTTCTTGTACAATAAAAGGGCTTACAGTACTTCGGGCGCCTATCCACAGTACATCTACATCATATTTTAATGCTAATTCTACGTGTTTGGGGTTGGCAACTTCGGTTGCTGTTAGCAAACCTGTTTCTTGCTTAGCCGTTTGTAACCATTGCAAACCTACTTTACCTACGCCTTCAAAATTACCTGGTCTGGTACGTGGTTTCCAAATACCTGCTCGTAAAACCGTAGCATCTGTATCTTTTAACTGATGGGCAATATGTAAAACTTGCGCTTCGGTTTCGGCGCTACACGGACCCGCTATTACTAACGGATGGGTCAGTTGCATTGCAGTTAACCAATTACTGTATTCTTTTTTATTTATCATATCAGTATCAAAATAACCTAAAAATTATAGTTTTCTATTTTAGAGTTATATATTAGCAAAAGTAATTTATTTATTTCAGAAGATGTCCATTCAGGTAACAAACATATCCAAATTTTACGGTAAGCAAAAAGCATTAGATAATATTTCTTTTTCAATTAAAAAAGGAGAAATTGTTGGTTTCTTAGGTCCTAACGGCGCAGGGAAATCAACTTTAATGAAAATTTTAACTACTTATATTAACGCAACGGAAGGGAGCGCAACTGTAAATGAATACAATATAAACACCCAACAGAAACAAGTACAACAGTGTGTAGGGTACTTACCAGAACACAACCCATTGTACTTGGATATGTATGTGAAAGAATATTTAGCTTTTAATGCGGCTATTTACAAAGTGGATAAAAAACGTATTGCAGAAGTTATTGAATTAACGGGTTTAACGCAAGAGGCACATAAAAAAATTGAACAACTCTCAAAAGGATACCGCCAGCGTGTAGGTTTAGCTAATGCGCTACTACACAACCCAGAGGTCTTAATTTTAGATGAACCCACAACAGGTTTAGATCCCAACCAATTGCTAGAAATACGTGATTTGATAAAAAGCGTAGGTAAAGAAAAAACTATTTTCTTATCTACTCATATTATGCAAGAAGTGGAAGCTATTTGTGATAGAGTAATTATTATAAATAAAGGAAAATTATTGATAGATAAACCACTATCAGAACTTAAAACAAATGAACAACAAGTTATAGAGGTTGAATTTGATTACCGTATTGAAGATGCTTTTTTAACTCGTTTACCTAATGCTATTGCTGCAAAAAACACATACGGTATGACTTGGGAAGTTACTTTTGATACCCAGGAAGATAGACGCAGCACCTTATTTGATTTTGCTCAAAAACACGAATTGAAAATTTTAAAACTCAACACCGTAAACAAAAACTTAGAAAGTTTGTTTATTGAAGTTACGGGGAAGTAAGCTAGTTATTAATCTCTTTTATATTTAGTTTTATATCCTGGATTTATATCAGGACGCAGTGCGTTTGGATAATTATAATCCGTTTTCACATCTACAGATACCTGCTTAACCATTTTAAATATTTTATATGGATTGGGTATTGCATACCAATTATCATATAATTTTGATACATCGCCATCATCTGTTTTAGTCCTTCCACTAAAAAAACGAATAGTTCCAACACCATACATTCTATCCACAACATTTACATTAACTTCAATATCAGATATTTTATCATAATCTATTGTTTTAAAATCTGTCCCTATAAACCCTGTACGCATCATTACCCTTTTATTTGAATAACCATAAGCTGTATTTGAAAAAGATAAAACCTTGGCTAAAAACTTCAATAAACCTTGACCGATAATAAAAGCCCCTATTAGCCAATTTAAAGAGCCTCCTCCTTCATTTTCCGATTTCATTATAACGAATAAGAAAAACACACCAAAAGCTAAACTTGCTGCTAAATAACCTAAATCTGATAAAACGTACGGGATAAAAACCGGCTTACCAATCCATATTATAGTTTCATCATCATCTTTCACACTTTCAAACTCTGGTAAAAGGTTTTTATCAAATATTGAACTCATAGAATACTTTTAATCATTAGGAATTAACAATAATACGTTAAAATATTTAAACAAAATCATTCTAACTTCATAAACCACTACTCTCCAACCTCCTCAAAAACAGCATCTATAATTTTATGAAATTTTTTATCTTGATTGGGGTTAGTGCAGTTTGTTAAAATAGTAATCACCAATTTTTCTTTAGGGTACACGTAAAAAATACCGTAACCGCCCAAACCATTGCCAATATGCCCAAAATAAGGTCGGTTTTTATGATCATAACTGGCTTGAAACCCAATACCATAATACGTTAGTTTTTTATTTATTTTTTGTGAGGTTGTAAACTCTTGTAAAATGGTATCGTTTAAAAATTGGGAGTCTAAAAGTGCGTTACCCAATTTTGTAATATCGGTAGCAGTAGATAAATAACCCCCTGCTGCTAACTTAAAATAATTATGTACTTGTTGCACTTCTTCAAATTTACGTTTCCTTTTATGCTGATAAAAAACAGCTTTATTAGGCAATTTTTGTTGTGCATCAGCAAAAGTATGCTCCATTTTTAATGGTTGTAATACCTCATCCTTTACAATGGCTTCAAATGGTTTTTGTTGCGCATTTTGCATTGCTAAAGACAATAAATTAAAACTATAACTCGTGTAAGCATAACCCGTATTAGGTGTAAAAAGTAAAGTGTCATTTTTAAATAAATTAACACCTTCAGTAATCGTTAACGGTTTATTATTCATAAACTCATTACCTTTGTAATTTCGGAGTCCTGCTAAATGTCCTCCCAATTGTTTGAGGGTAAAGTCGGCATCTTTTTTAGGATAATTAGGAAGATATGTATATACCGATTTATGAATGTCTATTTTGTTTTCCTGCATTAATTTCGCTAAAGCAGTTGCTGTAATGGGTTTAGAGATACTTCCAATTCTAAAAATAGTTTCTGAAGGATTTATGAGAAGTTTGCTATTTAAATTTGCAAAACCAAATCCTTTACTATAAATAGTTTTACCATTATAAGCAACGGTAATGGCTAAACCAGGAACTTTATGGCGTTTTACCAATCGTTTGGCAATTTTATCCGCTTTTTCAAACCCTTTTTTTTGACTAAATAAGTTGGTTATAAATGTAAACATCATTGCTACTATTATCAATTACTCTATTTTAGCTTCTGGCGGAATAATGTCTGTTACTTTTGGGTTTGCTATTTCTCTAAACAAACGAAGTTCCTCTGCCTCTTCTGCAATGGTTAATTTATAATCTTCAATTACTTGCTTAGCTAAATTTTCTGCTTGCATAATTTTTAAGTTTCGGGTATGGATGCTTTTTGTCATGGAACTAATGTATAGCAACAAAAAACCAAGTAAAATAAGTCCAAAAGCTATGTATTTGTAGCGCAACAAAAGCTCATCTTCCATAGTTTTTACAATGGAATTATTTATTGTTACTACCAAATCCGTTGTTGTATTGGGTGCATTACTAACCCCATTATTTTCAAATTTTCGGACTGAATCATCAATAGTTTTACCTGCCAATTCATAATAATCGGCTTTGTATTTCATCAGTAAATCTTCTTTTTCAGCTTCTCCAAAAGCAATATCTGGATATACAAACAGCGTAATTGCTAAAATAAAGGCTAAAATACCTAAAACCAAAGTTACATATCGTTTTATATAATAGTACATTTTACCAAAAAACCTACCTATTTTAGAGCTAAACAATTCTTGCTTTAAGGTTTCTAATTGTTCTTTTCGCTCACTTAAAATGGCTTGACGTGCAATTTTTTTGGTAATTAGTGCATTTATTTCTTCTGTATTCATAAGTTTTCTATTCAATTCATGTTAAACAACAGTGTTTATTCTAATTTTAATTATCACCCCGAGTATAAAGGTACAATTTTCCTATCTAAAGCTCCAATTTTTATAATCCGTACGTGCTTCTAATTCATTTTCAATAGCATCATCTAACTCTGGGAAAAAATCAATACCTGTTAATTTTTCTATCTCATTTACCGAAACCACATATTTATATAACGGCAATTTACTATCTTGATGCGGCATTAAAAAAGCTATCATCTTAATTTTACCATTATTATTATCTAATAAAATCTTGTAAAAATAACTAGGTACGGTTACTTTTTCTGTTCCTATAGTTTTCTTTTTTTCGTTTAAAACACCGCCCGTTACCACATATACGCCGTTATATTTACGTGCCCAATAACGTACTTTTTGCTCCAACCTATTCCAAACTCCCGAATTAAAAGCATGAGTTTGCGGCGAAATATTAGAGGTTAAAAAAGTTTCATCATGCGCTAACTTACTAAAACGCCTATCACCCGCAGGACATAAATGCCCTTTATCATACCCTGATTTTTTATAATTACGCCAATGTGCCGCCTTCGTTTTTATGCTTTTATCAATCTCAAAATAAGGACGTTTACGCTTTGAATTGGACAAATGATTTTTCTTCAATTCATACGCCACCCACTCCGCTTGCTCATCTTTTTCACTGTATGATAATGAATAATATTGATGATGCACCACATAACCCGTAGTTGAAGTTGGTAAATAATTAGTATTTGTAGTTTTATTAGGTGCTTTTACTTCTTGATAATTATCATCTGCAATTTTAGCATCCACTTTATCATTTAAAAAATAAAATGCAACAACTACTATTGCCAGCAAAATGGAGTATGTATTTTTTCTATTCATGAAACAAATATAAGAAGTTTATTTATAAGGGCGTTCCCCAAATACTTATCAGTCTTGGGGCGGGCTATCCGCTATATCTTTTTTTGGTGGCATATATTCCACCAAAAAAAGGATGCCGCTACTATACCTAACGC
>CAZSQD010000092.1:0-8914 GCA_964608925.1 uncultured Kordia sp. | reverse complement strand
CCATTACGTCTCCTTTTTTCTTTTGAGAATAAAATGAGATGGGTAAATTAATTATTTTTTGATACAATTCTTGTCGTAATTTAGTTAATACGCCATTACGTAAAAACATCATATTTTGGGCGGCTAAATAACCGAATAGGTTTTTAAATAAAAAGGTAGAGATAACTAAAGTAACGACAATTAGTAGTGCCATTTGTGGATTTCCTTGTTCTAATAAGTTAGAAAGGTTGTAGTTTAAAAAATCCTTTCCATACCCCACCAAATCAAATAGTTCGCCATTCCAAATAGGTGCTTTGTCTACAACTTTTGTTTTGTCAAATAAAACCGTCATCATGGGTATTAATGAAATGAAAGATAATGTGCCAAAAAAAGCATTCAAAATGTTAAAAATAACATTTAAAACTACATTTTTTTTATATAATTTGATAAACGGTAATAATCTATTTATTATTTTTTTCATATTTATTTTCCTTGTAAACGAAAGCCTTTTAATTATTAGGCAAAAGCCTCATAAATTATTTTTTTAAATTCCTATTTGACATCTAATTGGGTTAAAACAGCTGTTATTTTAGAATCTAATTTGGTGTTAATAGCGTCAAAATCATCTAAACTATTTAACACTTCATTTACACTAATGTAAAATTTAATTTTAGGTTCGGTACCACTAGGTCTACATGCTATTTTTGTACCATCCTCCGTATAATATATTAATACGTTTGATTTTGGGATGTCCATTGTGCTTTCTGTATTGCTTTGCAAATTTTTGGATATTGAACTTTGGTAATCTTCTATTAAAACTACAGGTGAGCTATTAATTTCAGTTAGTGGGTTTTCTCTAAAACCAATCATCATTTGGTTAATTTCTTCAGCACCTGTAATTCCTTTTTTCACTAAAGAGACTAATTTTTCTTTATACAAACCGTGTGCTAAAAACAGTTGTTGTAGCTCTTTGTAAAATGAACTTCCGTTAGCTTTTGCTTGACTGGCAATTTCACAAGCTAATAAGGCGGCGGTAACGGCATCTTTATCTCGCACAAAATCACCTACCATAAAACCAAAACTTTCTTCTCCACCACCAATAAAGTGTTGGTTTGGGTGGTCTTTTATCATTTTCGCAATCCATTTAAACCCGGTTAAACCAACCTTACATTCTATACCGTAATGTGCAGCTAAATCAAGCATCATTGGAGTAGAAACAATAGTAGATCCTATAAAATCTGATGTTTGTAATTTACCTGATTTTTGATGTTGGTGTATTAAAAAATTTGTCATCACTAACATAGTTTGATTACCATTTAGCAATACTAATTTCCCATTGTTATCACGTACAGCAACACCAATACGATCAGAATCTGGGTCGGTACCCATAACAATATCAGCATCTATATTGTCCGCTAATTTCATAGCCATTTTTAAGGCTTCAGGTTCTTCTGGATTTGGTGATTTTACCGTTGGAAAATTTCCGTTAGGCACTGCTTGTTCAGGAACCAAATGTACATTATGATACCCTGCACGCTTTAGAGTTTCTGGTAAAATAGTACTTGCGGTACCGTGTAAAGACGTAAAAACAATTTTTAAATGATCACGATTAGTAGTGTCGGTAAAACTTCCGTTTTTTACAGCTGCGTTTATAAAAGCTTCGTCAACAGTTGTGTCAATTAACTCAATAAGATTTTCTTGTGCTTCAAATTTAATTTTAGCATAATCAACGGCATTAATACTGTCAATAATTTCATGGTCTTGTGGTGGTACTATTTGTCCACCATCATTCCAATATACTTTATAACCGTTGTATTCTGGCGGATTATGAGAGGCTGTTAAAACAATTCCACAATCACAATTTAAATATTTTACAGCAAAGGATAACTCAGGGGTAGGACGCAATTGGGAAAACAAGTAAACTTTAATGTTGTTTGCACTAAAAACGTCTGCTACTACTTTCGCAAGCGTGTCACTGTTATGACGACAATCATAAGCAATAGCTACTTTTAATTGTTTGTTAGGGTTTAGTTTTGCTAAGTAATTAGCCAAACCTTGTGTGTTTTTGCCTAATGTGTATTTGTTGATACGATTGGTGCCTGCACCCATAACTCCACGCATACCACCTGTGCCAAATTCTAAATTTTTATAAAAACTTTCCTTTAATTCATCAGGGTCGTTTGCTATTAATTCTTTAATTTCCTGTTGTGTGGTTTCATCAAATGCAGGTGTTAACCATTTATTTGCTGCGTCAAGAATTTCAGGGGCTATATAAATCATATATATGTATTGTTGATTTGAATTTGCAAATTTACGAAAATTGTAATTAGTAATTTAGAATGCAAAATGAGCTTTTTACACGAAAATATACGGAATACTATTTTTAGAAACGTTCAATGTTTTATATTTCGGTTTCTATTTTATAGCGTTCTTGATTTTTGCTGTTACGAAGTACTAGTTCGCCTAAAAAACCTGCTATAAATAATTGTGATCCAATAACCATGCTAATTAAAGCAATGTAAAATTGTGGGCGTTGTGTTATTAAACGTCCTGTGGGGTTAATTAATATTTTATCAATACCTAAATAGAATGCAAATAAGAATCCTATTAAAAACAACAAACTACCAAGTGCGCCAAAAAGGTGCATGGGGCGTTTGCCAAATTTTGATAAAAAAGAAATGGTAATTAAATCGAAAAGTCCGTTTATAAAGCGTTCCATACCAAATTTTGTGGTTCCGTATTTACGTGCTTGATGTTGCACAACTGTTTCATCTATTTTTTTAAATCCTGCATTTTTTGCTAAAACTGGGATGTAACGGTGCATTTCACCATAAACATCTACGTTTTTCACTACCTCATTTTTGTAGGCTTTTAATCCGCAATTAAAATCATGTAATTTTAGCCCAGAAGTTTTACGGGCACACCAATTGAATAATTTGGAAGGGATGTTTTTAGCTACAACGGAGTCATATCGCTTTTTTTTCCATCCTGAAATTAAGTCGAAATCTTGATTGGCAATTAAATCATAAAGCTTCGGTATTTCATCTGGGTTGTCTTGCAAATCAGCATCCATAGTAATTACTACATCACCAGTTGCTTTTTTGAAACCGATGTTTAACGCTTGTGATTTTCCGTAATTTTTTAAAAATTTAATTCCTTTTACGTTAGGATCCTTACTTTTTAATTGGGTAATGGTTTCCCAAGAGGCATCCGTAGAGCCATCATCAATAAACCATATTTCATAAGAAAAACCATTGGATTGCATAACAGTTGCAATCCAATGGTGTAATTCAGTTAACGATTCGGCTTCATTTAAAAGCGGAATGATTACGGATATATTCATAGTTGTTTCTTATAAAGAATCTATAGAGTCTTCAGTTTTCTTTAAGATTAATCCGCTAATTAATGAAATGATAAATCCTAAAAATAAGCTTGCTAATAATGAAACACCAAAAATAAACCCTGGAGATGAAGTTTTAGAAGTCATACTTTGCATCATTTCTATTTGCTGTTCAGACATGTTTGGGTTTTGCTCTAAAGCTTTTTCTAATTGTAATTCTTGCATAGTTGTCATGTAAGAAGGGTCAATGTATGAGGTAAATACTAAGGTGTAAATAGCACTAATAATTCCAGCAATTAAAGCAATTGCAATACCTACTTTTAAACTTTGTCTAAGAGAAATGTAACCATTATTGTTTTCTCTATATTTTTTAATACCCAATGTAATAATACCTATCATGATTGCTAAACTAACAACGGTATTAATCCACCCATTGTTTATTGCAAAATCAGTGCCAGCCATATACATTATAACGGCAAGTAAAACACTAGCTACTCCTAATGTTAGTCCATAGTTTAAAGCGATACTTTTTGTTGAATCTGTATTGTTTTCCATAATTATAGTTTGTTTTGTTTAGTTAATTAGTAAACAAAGATAGTGAAACGTTACAAAAGGGAAGTGAAAAAAAATAAATTTAAAATAAATTTTTGTAATCAAATAGAAAGTAATATATTTGCACCTCTAAAAATAAGACAATTATAAATTTGTTTTTATAATAGTGCGTTAAGCATTGCAGTTACCAGGTTTTATTTTTTAGAAAGCACTAAAATTAAGTACAATAAAAAAATATTGCTCTCAATTTAGTTATTGAGATTAAAGAAAATAGTTATGAGAAAAGGTATACATCCAGAAAATTACAGAATGGTAGCATTTAAAGACATGTCAAATGACGATGTGTTTTTAACAAAATCTACAGTAGATTCAAAAGAAACATTAGAGGTTGATGGTGTTGAATATCCGTTATTTAAAATGGAGATTTCAAGAACATCTCACCCATTTTACACTGGTAAATCTAAATTAGTAGATACTGCTGGTCGTATTGATAAGTTCAAAACAAAATACGCGAAATTCAAAAAATAATTTCAAGTATCACGTTATTTTAAAACCCTCTGAGCAATCAGAGGGTTTTTTGTTTAATCGCGGAGCGATAGCCCAAAGGGTTGATTTTGCCAATGTTCTGCGTCAAAATTAATGCCTTGTGCTATTGAGGTGAGGGAAATTGATTACATTACAAGAGTCGTATTTTGAAATTAATATCAAAATAAACAGCATTACTTCAATAAAAAAATTAAATTTGAAATCGTGGGGCAATTGCCACAAGCAAAGAAATAGATTATTCTCTAATAAAATAAATTATGAATTACATACTTTTTGACGGAAACGTACGCAACCAATTATTACCGTTTACCTATACCAGACCTGTTGCTGATATACGTGTAGGGATTTTAACCATACGTGAAAAATGGGAAAAACATTTAGGTTTCACCACCTCCACAGTTACGGAAGAATATTTGTCAGAGAAATTTCCGATGGTTGAGTTGGAGCAAAACGTTATGATAAATGCGTCTTATTTACCAACAGACAGTTTAGTTGCTCAAATTAAAAATTTAAAACCTAATGAAGCTATTTTTGATACTAATGAAATAGTTGCTTTTTATACAACTGATGATCAAGAGGA
Source organism: uncultured Kordia sp. (assembly GCA_964608925.1). Lineage (GTDB taxonomy): Bacteria > Bacteroidota > Bacteroidia > Flavobacteriales > Flavobacteriaceae. Next base: position 3,917 of record CAZSQD010000092.1, on the reverse strand, counting down.
AGTAAAATTAGATAATTACACTTCAGTTTCGATAAAAGATGAAGCGATACGTATTGAAAACACGTGGGATATTTTTGCTAAAAATGGACAAGCCATTCAGTTGGATTTTGATTTGTTAACGCAAGATGCCGAGAGTGCTCCAATACCAGAAGGTGTACAGTGTATAAAACCCGAAAATATTTTTATAGCGGAAGGTGCAAAAGTATTGTTTTCAAGTTTAAATGCTTCTGATGGGCCTATTTATATAGGTAAAGATGCTGAGGTAATGGAAGGTTGTCACGTGCGTGGACCTTTTGCTTTATGTGAATACGCTACTCTAAAAATGGGAGCAAAAGTGTACGGAGCTACCACCATTGGACCGCATAGTAAAGTAGGAGGAGAGGTAAATAATTCCGTTATATTTGGATTTTCAAACAAAGGACATGATGGTTTTTTAGGGAATTCTGTTTTAGGAGAATGGTGTAATATTGGTGCTGATAGTAACAACTCTAATTTGAAAAATAATTATGCGGAGGTGCGTTTATGGAGTTATGAAACGCAAGGTTTTGCTAAAACAGGATTGCAATTTTGTGGTTTAATGTTGGGTGATCATTCCAAATGTGGTATTAATACCATGTTTAATACTGGTACGGTTGTAGGGGTTAGTGCAAATATTTTTGGTGGCGGATTTCCACGTAACTTTATCCCTAGTTTTAGTTGGGGAGGTAGTGCAGGTTTTAGCACGTATTTAACTAAAAAAGCTTTTGAAGTTTCTGAAATTGTAATGCAACGTAGAGGTATTACCTTTACGGAAGAAGATGAAAAAATATTAACTCACATTTTTGAAGAAACCGAGCAGTTTAGGAGAAAGTAAAGATATTAAAATTTTGAGATTCTGTTTATTCAAAATGTTTTGAAAATAAGTACTTAAAGTATAAACTTTAAAAAAGCTGCATTTACACTTGAAGTGAAGTTTCAATAAATGCTTTTTACATGTAATCGTTGATTAATCCTATTTTCTTACAAACGAACCTTATGTGCGTTTTTGACTTTTTTGCTCAAATTAGCTTCTTCAGCATGAAAGATAAAATGAGTATATAATAAATGTAAGAATGATAATTAAATAGAGTGATTGGATACTGTTTTCTTTCTAAACTTATAATATATCAAGTTTATAAAGTTCTAATTCAAATAAATCATTACTTATCAATACATTTTTAAACTAAATATTTTGATTGTAAAATTCCGAAGCTTTGGAATGTAAATAAGAGTATTTAGTTTTTCTGAAATCTAAAAAAACTATTGATACAAAAAACTTTTAATTACAAATAAAGTGGCAAAAAATAAGAAGATACCTATCAATACCCAAATACTACCTTTGTAATATTTTTGGTGTAATTTTAAGTCTTTACGGTAGGTCCAGATAATTACGGCTACAAACGAAATGAAAAATATTAAAGCAAAAGTAAGCTGACCGGTAGTAAACATAAAATTTTTTAGTTATTTTGTGCAAAAATAATCAAATAAAACAATTAATACCTAAACTATGAAAAAATATACAGATGCAGTAACGCAATTTCATACCGCTTTTAAAATTGGACATCGTGAAACACCAAAAGCCGATTTAGGCAATGCCAAAAATACACTCCGTTTTAATTTAATGAATGAAGAAAATGAAGAGTATTTGGAAGCGGCTCAAAACAATGATTTAGTAGAGGTTGCAGATGCTTTGGGAGATATGCTTTATATTTTATGCGGCACGATGATTGAACACGGTTTACAGCATGAAATTACAGCAGTTTTTGATGAAATTCAACAAAGTAATATGAGTAAATTAGGGGCAGATGGACAACCTATTTATCGTGAAGATGGTAAAGTGTTAAAAGGTCCAAACTATTTTAAACCTAACATAGCTAAAATAGTACTAAAATAATTGCGGAGCGAAAGTAGGACAGAATGATATGTGATTTTTCTTTCGTTTTAAAAGGCAATCAGAAGTGAAAAAAAATCTATGAGATGTATTTTGGTCAAGTAATTATTTTTTAATGCAGTTAGTAAGTTGTAGGTGAAATTACAAGTTAATACATTTAATAATTTCTTGAGTATCGGTTTTAAAATCAAACCATAGCGTTTCAGGGTTTCGCTTAAACCAGGTAATTTGTCGTTTAGCAAAACGGCGGGTATTCTTTTTAATTTCGGAAAGAGCAAATTCTAAAGTCCACTCATCATCTAAATAATTAAAAAGTTCTTTATAACCCACAGTATTTAGTGCGTTTAGTGCTTTATGTGGGTGTAAATGGGTTACTTCTGCTAGCAAACCATTATCAATCATTATATCTACACGTTTATTAATTCGGTCGTATAACAATTGCCTATCAGCAGTTAAGCCAATGCTAATGGTTTTAAATTTTCGACTATTTTTCTTCACATTTAAAAAGGAAGAATACGGTTTACCACTACCAATACAAATTTCTAAAGCACGTGATAAACGTTGCGGATTATCAATAGCAATTTTGGAGTAGGAAACAGGATCTAATTCTTTTAATTGCTGTTGTAAACTTTCAATACCACTGTTGGCTAACCTTTCAGTAAGTTCCGTTCTAACTTCTGGAGCAATAGTAGGAAAATCATCTAAGCCATTTACTACAGTATTTACATACAAGCCAGAACCGCCAACCATAATAACCACATTGTTTTTGGTAAACAATTCATCTAATTTAGCAATAGCATCACGCTCAAAAGCACCTACGTTATAGCCTTCAAAAATAGATTGATGTTGTATAAAATGATGAGAAGCTGCTGCTAGTTCTTCTTTGTTAGGTACTGCTGTACCAATAGTCATTTCCTTAAAAAATTGACGGGAGTCACAACTAATAATTTCGGAATTAAAATGTTGCGCCAATTGTATGCTTAAAGCGGTTTTTCCAATTGCCGTTGGTCCAACTATTGATATGAGATAGTTTTGTTTCAAAGTATAATTATATTTTTGAGCTAATTTGTAATGTAACTATCGGAATTAGGCTATCGCCCCGCGATTAAAAATTTTTCTTAATCCGCGCTAAATCACGTTTGTTATCACGATCACGTAGTGTATTACGCTTGTCGTGTATTTTTTTACCTCTACATAAGGCAATTTCTAATTTTGCTAACCCATTTTCATTTAAAAATAAACGTAGCGGAACAATAGTTAAACCAGAGGTATTCACCTCTTTAAACAGTTTTTTGAGTTCCTTTTTATTCAGTAGTAATTTACGTTCTCGGCGTGCTTGATGGTTAAAATAGGTAGCGTGTGTGTACTCATCAATATACATATTGATGACAAAAAGCTCTTTATTGTCATTAAACTCGCAAAAACTTTCACCAAGAGTAGCTTTACCTTCTCTGATGGATTTTATTTCGGTACCTACCAACATAATACCTGCTGTATACGTATCTATAATTTCGTATTCAAAGCGTGCTCTTTTATTTTTTATGTTTATTTTCTTTTGTACCATAAGCTCAACAAAAGTAGCATTTCTTTTGAAATTAATGAGCTACTTATTTTATTTTTTTATGGGGATGTTGATGTGTACTGAAAACAGAGTATATAATTATTTCAGTTTCTAATAATTCGTAAATGATAATGAATGGAAATCGTTTTAAAGGAAGTTCTCTAAAAGCAGGTTTTCTTTTAATAGAAAATACTGCTTTACCGCTTTTCATGGTTTTAAAATAGCCATCTAAATAGTTAAAGAAATCAGCACCTAATCCTTTTTGTTGTTTTTCATACCAATGAATAGCGTTATGAATTTCTTTTTTCGCTTCAGATTCAATGATTAGTTTAAAAACCATATTTTTTTTTCAAATCTATTTTCATCACATCCCAATTAGTACCTTCTTATTCTCCTGTATCACATTTAGCTCTTCGTTCTGCTACAATATCATTTTGTTTACTAGAT